>JANSYR010000017.1 GCA_024742285.1 bacterium
CTCGTCGGTCACCTGGCGAAGCGCCAGGCGATCACGAACGCGCGGGGGTACAAGACGACCCCCTCGATGTTCGGCATCTCGCAGGACGGCAAGCGCCTCGTCGGTCACCTGGCGAAGCGCCAGGCGATCACGAACGCGCGCAACACGATCTTCGCTTCGAAGCGGCTGATCGGTCGCCGCTTCGACGATCCGGAAGTCCAGAAGTCGATCGACCTCTGCCCCTACGAGATCGTCCGCGGCCCGAACGACGATCCCCGCATCAAGATCGGCGGCAAGACGTTCACGTGCCCCGAGATCAGCGGGATCATCCTGCGTGAGATGAAGCGGGTCGCCGAGGAGTACCTGTCGGAGACGGTGCAGGAAGCGGTGATCACGGTTCCCGCGTACTTCAACGACACCCAACGCCAGTGCACCAAGGACGCGGGCAAGATCGCCGGCCTCGAGGTGCTCCGGATCATCAACGAGCCCACGGCGGCGGCGCTCTCCTACGGCATGAACCGGCAGGGCGATGAGAAGATCGCGGTCTACGACCTCGGCGGCGGCACCTTCGACATCTCGATCCTCGAGATGAGCGATGGCGTGATCGAGGTCCTCGCGACCTCGGGCAACACCTTCCTGGGCGGCGAGGACTTCGATCGACGGATCGTCCAGCACCTCGTCGAGTGGTTCGAAGAGACCGAGGGCATGGACCTCCGCGGCGATACGATGGCGCTCCAGCGGCTCAAGGACGCGTCGGAGAAGGCCAAGTGCGATCTCTCGATGCGCGACGTCGTCGAGATCAACCTGCCCTTCATTGCGAGCGACGCCGAGGGCCCGCGCCACCTCAACTACGAATTGACCCGCGAGAACCTCGAGAGCCTCGTCCACGACGTGGTCGAGGGGACGCTCAAGAGCGTCGAGCAGTGCTGCGTCGACGCCGGCGTGCAGGCTCAGGACATCGATCAGGTCGTCCTCGTCGGCGGGCAGACGCGCATGCCGCTCGTCCAGAAGCGCGTGACCGAGTACTTCGGCAAGCGCCCGCACAAGGGCGTCAACCCGGACGAGGTCGTCGGCCTCGGTGCAGCGGTGCAGGCCGCGGCGCTCCTCGACAGCGACAACGACATGCTGCTGCTCGACGTGACGCCGCTCTCGCTGGGCATCGGCACCTACGGGGGTCACTTCGCGCGGCTCATCGAGCGCAACACCACGGTCCCGGTCAGCAAGGGCCACATCTTCACGACCACGCGCGACGACCAGTCGGCGGTGAAGATCCGCGTCCTGCAGGGCGAGAGCGACATGGCGGCGGAGAACGACCTGCTCGGCGAGTTCGTGCTGTCCGGCATCCGCCCGGCGCCCAAGGGCGAGCCCGAGATCGAGGTCAGCTTCGACATCGACGCCAACGGCATCGTCTCCGTGTCCGCGCGCGACCTCGCGACCGGCAAGGAACAGTCGATCCAGGTCAGCTCGACGGGCACGCT
This sequence comes from bacterium, assembly GCA_024742285.1. Lineage (NCBI taxonomy): Bacteria > bacterium. Next base: position 1,458 of record JANSYR010000017.1, read on the forward strand.
CAGCGACGCCGAGATCGACGAGATCATCGAAGAGCACGATCTCTACGAGGTCCAGATCAAGGACTGATGCTCATTCGCTCCGACTCCGACGGGAGAGCGACGCCTCAGGGACGGCCGATGACCCAAGCGAACGAAGACAAGGTGGCGACCCTGCTCCAGCAGGGCCTCGAGAGCTACGGGACGGGCGACATCGCCCGCGCCTTCCTGCTCTGGAACGAGGTGCTCGAGCTCGACCCCGGCAACGAGGAAGCGCTCGACTACATGCGCGACGCCGACCGGCGCTCCAAGCCCCGAGGCGACACCGGAGACGGAGCGGTCGCGATCGTCGAGGAGGCGCGTCGACTCGCGCACAACGAGAACGAGGAGGCGGCCCTCGAGCTGCTGACGAGCATCTCGTCCGGTGGCGCGCTCGAAGCGGACGCGATGGTGGAGCTCCTGCGGGCGCGACTCTTCCGCCGCTACCAGATCGAACTCGGAGACCTCGCCCGGATTCCCCGCGTGGCGGGGGAGGGGGGCGACCTGCAGGCGCGGAATCTGCCCCCGTCGGCGGGCTTCCTGCTCTCGATGGTCGACGGCTCGACGCCGCTCTCCGACCTCGTGAGCGTGTCCGGCATGGACCGCTTCGAGGCCCTCCGTTCCATCCACCGAATGCTTCAGGCCGGCATCCTGGAGTGGGACTGACATCATGGGCGCTGAAGAAATCTCGCTGCTCGGCCACCTCGACGCTCCGATCCTCGTCGGTGATCCGGAAGGCTGCGTCGTCTACGCCAACCCGTCGTTCCGCGACCGCTTCTGCCAGATGTCGGGCGATCCGGTCGGCGAGCCCCTCGCGATGGTCTTCGGCGGGGGCGCCCGCGAAGTCGTGCTGACCGCGACCGCTCAGGTCCTCCAACGGGGCCAGCCCTCTCGCCTGCAGATCCGCGAGGGTGGGCACGCCTACACCGGGTTGTGTTCACCGATCGAAGCCGAAGACGACCGCGTCGGCGTCGTCATGGTCATGCTCGAGGAGCACTCGAACGAGGAGCATCTGACGAGCCTCGCCGACGAGCTCGGGGAGCCGCTCTCGGACGCGCTCCAGGCGATGAGCGCCCTGAACGCGGAGCTGGACGGGCGCCTCAACGATCGCCAGCAGCAGCTCATGCTGAGCGGGATCCATCAGATGGAGACCGCTCAGAAATGGCTGCGCGAGCTGTCGATGGCGCTGCGCGGCGGAAAGGCCCAGCAGGGGCGCTTCGACGTGTCGAGCTCGATCCTCCGCGTGACCGAGCGGATCTCCCAGGAGATTCCCTCGAGCGTCGATCTCGACGTGCTGATGCCGCCGAACCTGCCGCGGGTCTCCGGGGCCACGGTCGTCTTCGAGCGCTTGCTCTCGCAGCTCGTGCGTCAGCGGATCGACGAGTCCCGCCCGGAACAGCCGATCACGATCCTGGCGCGCACGATCGGAGGGGACCGCCCGTCGGGCGTGCTGGTCTCGGTGGTCGACGTCCCCGAGCCCGATCGTCGCGGGCCCACGGGTCACCCCCCGGAGAGCGTCCAACAGGGCCTCGGCCAGATGGGGGGCGAAGCGGTCTGCGTCGAGGACGGGAGCCTCGGCCGCGTGACTTCGATGCGTCTCGCCGTCGCGAGCGCCTAGCCGCGCATTCGCGGCCCACGGGACTATCCTTGGTCGCGATGCCCTGGTCGCCTTCGATGTCGTCTCGCGTCCCGTCCGGCCGGACGGCGTGTGCGATCGCGGCCGTGCTCTGGCTCGTCGGGTGCGCGGGCGACGAAGACGCCGGTGCGCCGGACGGCCCGCCGGAGTGGCCGACGGGGGACCTGGTGGCGGTGGCGGCCCCGGCCTCCGACGTCGTCCTCGTCGCGACGCGTGCGGGGCGGATCCTTCGCAGCGTCGACGGTGGCGAGACCTGGTCGCGCACGCGGACACCCGCGTCCGACGGACTCTCGGACGTGGCCATGGTCGACGCCGACCGGGGCTGGGCGGTCGGGCCCGGAGCGATCCTGCGGACCGATGACGGTGGCGCGCGCTGGGAGCGGCAGCGACTCCCGGGGCGAGCGGCGGATTGGCCGTTGGTCGCGGTGGCGGCGGTGGATGCCGAGCTCGCCGTGGCCGTCGGCGAAGACGGCCGCTGGCTGACGACGAACGACGGCGGCGGGGTCTGGCGGGCCCCGGCTCGGGCAGGGGACGCGGAGCCGACGGATCCGGGGCGATTCGCGGCCGTCGCCTGCGCGCGCGTTCCGCCCTCGAAGTGCTGGGCGGTCGGGGATCGGGTCGTCGAGATCGATCCCGCGAGGAACGAGTTCGCCGTCCGTGCCCTCGCAGATGCCGCCGGTCTGTCGCCGTTCCGCTTCCGCCTCGGCGGCGTCGAGCTGTCGGACGAAGACGTGGATCGACTCCGCGCGGCGGCCAGGCTCCTTGCGCCACGCTCCGTCGAGTGGCAGGTCGAAGCCGCGGTCACGCGGGAGGAACGCCGGCGCTACGCCGAGGATCAGGACCCGAGTGCGCTCTTCGATCGGATCGAGGCGCGGGTCGGCGAGATCGTCGGACATCTCGAAGCGGCGGGGGTCGCCAGCGAGCGGATCACCGTCCTCGGTACGCCACCCTGGGGCTACGAGGATCATCTCGCCGACGATCCCGCCTTTCTCGATCGCTACTGGCAGGGGCGTCTCGCACCCGTGCCCTCGGCGTCGGTTCGGGCGAGCGAATCGGTCGATCTGCGTGCGGTGATCGCGACGGGCGACGGAATCCTCGTGAGCGATTCGGAAGGCCGCGTCTTCGAAGCAGAGGGCGAGGTCGCGCCGTTGGCGTTCGTCGAACGCGCAGCGCCCCACGGCCTGCTGGCGATGGCGCGGACGCGAGAGCGGGTCGTGGCCGTCGGCCGGCAGGGCGGGGTCCTGGTCCTGCGCCGAAGCCGCCCGGGGCTCGGCGTCGAGCCCGCGACCGTCGTCGGCCCGGGCGGGGCCCTCTTCGAGACGCTGCGCGACGTGGCCTTCGTCCCGGGGAGCGAGATCGGATGGACGGTCGGGGATGCCGGCCGGATGGCGCGTACGGGGGATGGCGGCGACGCGTGGCGGCGCCTCGAAGCGCCGAAGGCCGCGGAGACCGTGTCTGAATGAGGCTCGAACCCCTCGACTCAAGCCGATCGGGATCTTTTCCGATAATTCGGTAATCGTTGGCTTTCCGCGGGGAGTTGCCGGTTCGTTGCCGGAGACTCGCCGGTTGGCCCATGGATGGGGAGGTCCCCCGCATGTCCGAGCTCGACTCCGATCCGCGCGCCCTGATCCCCGTCCTGCTGGTGGGCGAGGGCGCGGAGTCGATCGCCTCGACGCTCGTTGCGGGACTCGTCGCCGGCGGGCAGGCCCATCGTTTCTCCTGCGCACCGTTTCCGACTTCGGCCTCGGCCGCCGACGCTTCGCGGGGCGCGCCCTATCTGATCCTGGTGGGCCTCGGCGCCGACGCCGACGCGATCCTCGAGGATCGGGTCTGGGCGGAGTGGCGGCGACCGGGGGCCGCGATGGCCCGGATCGCGCTGTCCGACCACGTCGCGTCGGCGGATGCCGGCGAGACCCCGCCGCCGTCGCGCGCGGGGGAGCTCGAGACCTATCGGCTGCCGATGGCGCAGGCGGAGGCGCTCCCGATGGCGACGATCGTCGTCGCCCAGCTCCTCGAGGCGGAACGCTCGCGTTCCGAGCTGCACAGCCAGCTCGAGACGGAGCGCGCCTGTGAGCCGCTCGCCCAGTGTCTCGAGCCGGGGAAGATCTATCCGATGACCCTCGAGCTCCTGCTCGAGCGCCTCGACTGCCGCCGCGGCATCGCCTTCTTCTCGCCCAGCCCCGCGCCCCAGGGCGCGGGTGTCGCGGCCCGAGGCTTCGACCCCGAGACCCGCGACCGCCTCTCGCGCTTCCTGATCGAAGAGAAGAGCCTCGAGTCGACCATGGGACGGGGCGACGTCGGCGTCGTGCCCTGGGGGCCACTGAACCACGTCCTCGGCCAGGTCGGCCTCGAATCGCCGGGCGCGCTGCTCTCGGTGCCGCTTCGGGGCGACGATCGCGAAACCGGCCACGTCTGGATCCTGTCGGAAGGCCGTCGCTTCGACGACGCGGACCTCGAGACTGCGCGGACGATCGCGCGCCGGGCGAGCGCCGCCCTCGGCACCGCCGAGCGGTACCACCACGCCAAGGAGCGCGCCTTCATCGACGACGTGACGGGCGTCTACAATGCGCGCTACCTGCTGGCGACCGTCGACAACGAGATCCAGCGCGCAGAGCGCTACGGCAACCCGCTCTCGGTGCTCTTCCTGGATCTCGATCGCTTCAAGCTCGTGAACGATCGCTACGGCCACCTGATCGGCTCGGACACGCTCCGGACGCTGGCGAAGCTCCTGCGGGAGTGCGTGCGCCAGGTCGACACCCTCGCGCGCTACGGCGGCGACGAGTTCACGATCCTGCTCGTCGACACGCCCCATGCGGTCGCCCTCAAGGTCGCCGAGCGGATCCGCGCCGCGGTCGAGTCCCATCTCTTCGAGGCGGGAGCACAGGGGACGCTCCAGCTCACGATCTCCATCGGCGTCGCCACCTGCCCGAACCACGGGGACACCCGGGAGCCGCTGCTCGACGCGGCGGACAAGGCGATGTACCGCGCCAAGAGCGACGGGCGGAACAGGGTCGCCTCGGCGAACGATCTCCCGGACTGAGTCGCGCCACGCGCATCCGCGATCGCGCTTCCGGGAGGGCTCGAAACCGATTGACAGCAATCGGCCCCGTTGCTATCCAACTCGCCGATTTCTCGACGTTTTCCGGCTTCGGAGCCCCCCCGGCCACCTCGACCAGCCCGCCCCCCTGCCAGGCCTCGGCGCCCTCCCTCGGAGAGGCCCGGACGCCGCGCGGAAGCGACGCGCGGACGAGCCTGGCGCGGGGCCCTGGCACCGGCAAACCGTCCCTCTGACCACCCGATGATCCGCGCCTGCCAGGCACGGGCCCGACCAGGCCCGGACGCCGCTCGTACGCGGGCCAGCCAACCGCCTCGACCAAGAGACCCCGGGAGCCGAGATGAGCACGCAGAGCGTCGAGCTCGATGGAATGGGATCGCTCCGGCGCACGCACAAGTGCGGCGAGCTCGCGAGCGACGCAAGGAAGGGGTCGGTCACGGCATCGGTCGGCGACGAAGTCGTCCTCTGCGGTTGGGTCAACGTCCGTCGGGACCACGGCGGCGTCATCTTCATCGACCTGCGCGACAAGACCGGCATCGTCCAGGTCGTGTTCCGCCCCGAGTCCGCCCCGGAGGCCCACGAACGCGCCCACCGCCTGCGCAACGAGTGGGTCCTCATGGTCCGCGGCGAGATCGAAGAACGCTCGGAGGAGACGATCAACCCGAACATGCCGACGGGCACGATCGAGGTGAACGTCCGCGAGCTGCGCATCCTCAACTCGGCGACGGTCCCGCCCTTCTCGATCGAGGAAGAGACCGAGGTGGACGAGCAGGTGCGGCTCAAGAACCGCCTGCACGACCTCCGGCGACCCCCGCTCCAGCGCGCGCTCCAGGCGCGTCACGACCTCTCCCAGGCCGTGCGCGCCTCCCTGAACGAGCAGGACTTCACGGAGATCGAGACGCCGATCCTCGCGCGGGCCACGCCCGAGGGCGCCCGCGACTTCCTCGTGCCGTCCCGGCTCCAGCCCGGCGACTTCTACGCGCTCCCGCAATCGCCCCAGATCATGAAGCAGCTCTTCATGATCGGCGGCTGCGACCGCTACTACCAGATCGCTCGCTGCTTCCGGGACGAGGACCAGCGCGCCGACCGTCAGCTCGAGTTCACCCAGGTCGACCTCGAGCTCTCCTTCGTCGGCGTGGAGGAGATCCTCGCCGTCCTCGAGAAGACGACGGTCGACGGCTCCCGCGCCTGCGGTGTCGAGCTCGAAGCGCCCTTCAAGCGGATCACCTACCAGGAGGCGATGGACCGCTACGGCTCCGATCGCCCGGACACGCGGATCCTGCTCGAGCTGGTCGACCTGACCGACGTCTTCGCGACCAGCGAGTTCAAGGCCTTCAAGGGCGTCGTCGAGGATGGCGGAATCGTGAAGGCGCTGCCGATCGCCGACGCCAAGGAGCTCACCCGCGGCGAGATCGACCGCCTCGAGAAGAGGGTCCGCAAGGAGCTGGGTGCTGCGGGCCTCGGCTGGATCCGGGTCGAGGACGACGGCGAGTGGAAGTCGCCGATCACGAAATTCCTCGGCGAGCCGGAGCTCGCGGCGATCCAGGAGCGCTGTAAGGCGTCGCCCGGCATGGTCATCTTCTTCCAGGCGGACACGAAGGATCGCGCGAACACGATTCTCTCTCGCCTCCGCGAGGATCTCGGCGTCCGGCTCGGCCGCGTGGACGGGCGCGACTGGGACCCGCTGCTCGTGGTCGACTTCCCGCTCCTCGAGCCCGACGAGAACGGCAAGCTCGGCTACGTCCACCAGCCCTTCGTGGCGCCGGTCGAGGAGGACATCCCGCTCCTCGAGACGGAGCCCGAGAAGGTCCGCGGGACCCACTACGACGTCGTGCTGAACGGGACCGAGCTCGGCTCCGGCTCCCTTCGTAACCACCGCGCGGACATCCAGCGCCAGATCCTCGAGATCATGGGGTACAGCGAAGAGGAGATGGAGAAGAGCTTCGGCTTCATGCTCGACGCCCTCGAGACCGGCGCGCCGCCCCATGGCGGATTCGCGTTCGGCTTCGATCGCTGGGTCATGAAGCTGATCGGGGTCGACAACCTGCGCGACGTGATCGCCTTCCCGAAGACCCAGCGCGGACAGGATCTGCTGATGGCGGCGCCGTCGGGCGTCGACGCGGATCAGCTCGACGAGCTGTCGCTGCGGGTCAGGTTGCAGACGAAGAAGGATTGATGCGGCCCGAGCAAGGAGCCGCAAAGCACGTTTTTCTACACGAAGAAGGGTCGGGGCGTTCTCCTCGGCCACCCAACCGAACGAAATCTGGAGAGGGGACGAATGGCGAAGCCGAAGATCGCATTGATCGGGGGTGGAAACATCGGTGGCGTGCTCGCGGAGCAGGCTGCCTACCGCGAGCTCGGAGACGTGATCATCTTCGACGTCGTCGAGGGCATGCCGCAGGGCAAGGCGCTCGACATGGCCGAGGGTGCACCGCTCGTCGGCAGCGACGCGAAGATCACGGGCGTGAACGACTACGAGGGGATCGCCGGGGCCGATGTCGTGATCATCACGGCGGGCCTCGCGCGCAAGCCCGGCATGAGCCGCGATGATCTGCTCAAGACGAACCTGTCGATCATGAAGCAGGTCGCCGCGGGCGTGCGCGACAACGCGCCGGACGCCTTCGTGATCGTGATCTCGAACCCGCTCGACGCGATGGTCTACACCTTCAAGGAGGTCTCCGGCTTCCCGAAGAACCGCGTGATCGGGATGGCGGGCGTTCTCGACTCGACCCGCTTTCGCAGCTTCATCGCCTGGGAGCTCGGCGTCTCGGTCAAGGACGTGACGGCGCTGGTCCTCGGTGGCCACGGCGACACGATGGTCCCGCTCGTGCGGTACACGACGGTCGCCGGCATCCCGGTCGAGAAGCTGATCTCGAAGGACAAGATCGACGCGATGGTCGAGCGGACCAAGGGGGCGGGCGGCGAGGTCGTCGCCCTCCTCAAGACCGGGTCGGCCTTCGTCTCGCCGGCGGTGTCCGCCCTCGAGATGGCCGAGTCCTACCTCAAGGACAAGAAGCGCGTCCTCGCTTGCGCCTGCCTCTGCGAAGGCGAGTACGGCGTCGACGGTCTCTACGTGGGCGTTCCGTGCGTGATCGGCGCAGACGGCCTCGAGCGCATCATCGAACTCGACCTGAACGAAGAAGAGAAGAAGGCGTTCGACGAGTCCGTCGATCACGTCCGCAAGCTCGTCTCCGAAATCGAGCTCTAGGAGTCCCCAATGAACGTTCATGAGTATCAGGCGAAGGAGCTCTTCCGGGAGTTCGGCGTGGCGGTGCCCGAAGGCGAGCTGGCCACGACGCCGGAAGAGGCGGAACGCGCCGCGAAGAACCTCGGGACGCCCGTGGTCGTCGTGAAGGCGCAGGTCCACGCGGGTGGCCGCGGCAAGGCCGGCGGCGTCAAGGTCGTGAAGAGCCCCGCCGAGGCGAAGGCGGCGGCGAGTGAGATCCTCGGGATGACGCTGCACACGCCGCAGACGCCGCCGGAAGGCAAGCTGGTCCGCAAGGTCTACGTCGAGGCGGGCAGTAACATCAAGGACGAGCTCTACCTGGCGATCCTCTTCGATCGCGCGGCGGAGAAGTTCGCGATCGTGGCTTCGACCGAGGGCGGCATGGAGATCGAGGAGGTCGCTGAGCGGACTCCCGAGAAGATCCTGACCGTGCTGGTCGACCCGAACGTCGGGCTCCGAGACTACCAGACCCGCGATCTCGGCTTCCAGCTGGGCTTCGACAAGGCGCTGGTCGACAAGCTCGTGCCCTTCGTGCGTGGGCTCTTCAATCTCTTCATCGAGAAGGATTGCTCCCAGGTCGAGATCAACCCGCTGATCGTGACGGAAGAGGGCGACCTCTTCGCGATCGACGGCAAGGTCAACTTCGATTCGAACGCGCTCTACCGACACCCCGACATCGCGGCACTCCGCGATCCCGAGGAAGAGGATCCGCGCGAGCGTGCAGCGGCCGAGATCGACCTCGCATACGTCGGTCTCGACGGATCGATCGGCTGCATGGTGAACGGCGCCGGCCTCGCGATGGCGACCCTCGACATGATCCACCACTGCGGCGGTACGCCCGCGAACTTCCTGGACGCCGGTGGCGGCGCGGACAAGGAGAAGGTGAAGGAAGCCTTCAAGCTGATCCTCCGGGACGAGAACGTGAAGGCGATCCTCGTGAACATCTTCGGCGGCATCGTCCGCTGCGACCTGATCGCCGAAGGCGTCGTGGCCGCGGCCGACGAGCTCGGCGTCGAGGTCCCGCTGGTCGTGCGCCTGCAGGGCACGATGGCGACGGAAGGGCGCGAGATCCTCGCCCAGTCGAATCTCAACATCACGCCGGCCGAGACGCTCAAGGAAGCGGGCGAGTTCGCCGTCGCCGCCGTGAAGGGAGCCTGACCCGATGGCGATCCTCTGCGACAAGAACACCAAGCTCATCATCCAGGGCATGGGCAACATGGGCACGTTCCATGCCGGCCTCTCCCGCGAGTACCACACGCAGGTCGTCGGCGGCGTGCACCCGGGCAAGGGGGGGACCGAGAAGGACGGGATTCCGATCTTCGACACGGTCGCCGAAGCCAAGGCCGCCACGGGCGCCACCGCGAGCTGCATCTTCGTGCCGCCGCCCGGTGCCGCGGACGCGATCCTCGAGGCGGCGGAGAACGAGCTGGAGCTCACCGTGTGCATCACGGAGGGCATCCCGGTCGTCGACATGGCGCGAGCGAAGGCCGCGCTCCGCGGGAGCAAGACCCGACTCCTCGGCCCGAACTGCCCCGGCGTCGTGACGCCCGAGCAGTGTCGGATCGGCATCATGCCCGCGGCGATCACACGTCCCGGACCGGTCGGTGTCGTGTCCCGCTCGGGCACGCTGACCTACGAAGCGGTCGACCAGCTCTCGCGTCTCGGCATCGGCCAGTCGACCTGCGTCGGGATCGGTGGTGACCCGGTCATCGGCACGAACTTCATCGACGCCCTCACGCTCTTCCAGGCAGACCCCGAGACCAAGGCGGTCGTCATGATCGGCGAGATCGGCGGTTCGGCGGAGGAAGAGGCCGCGGAGTTCGTGAAGTCGAACATGGACAAGCCGGTCGCCGCGTTCATCGCGGGCCAGAACGCTCCGCCCGGCAAGCGCATGGGCCACGCCGGCGCGATCATCGCCGGCGGCAAGGGAAAGGCCAGCGACAAGATGGCCGCCCTCGAGGCCAACGGCGTCGCCGTGTCGCCTTCGCCCGCCGAGATCGGCGAGACGCTGGCCAAGCACGCGCCGGGCCTCGCCGGCTAGACGGATCCGGCTCGACGGAGAGCGCCCCGATCGGATGCCGCCGCTTCCCTTCAGCACGTGGGGGAGCGAGCGGCACTCGCTCGGTTCGCGCGCGCCCGGCCGGCCGCGCAAAGTTCGACCCGCCGGGCGCCGGCGGACTCAGTCGAGCAGCTTGCACAGCTCGACGATCATTCCTTCGTCCAGCGGCTTGTTCCAGAACTCCGCGACCAGGGGATGCTGGGCGGCCCTTGCTCGGTCGCTCGGATGGATCGAAGTCGTGAGTACGACGACGACCACACCGACCTTCGCGGCGGCGTCGCCCATGGCGGTCAACGCCTCGAGGAATTCGAAGCCGTCCATCCGCGGCATCCGTAGATCGAGCAGGATCACGTCGATCACGGGGCAGTCGTCGGACTGCAGAAACGCCAGGGCGAGATCCGCCGCTTCCATCTGGATCAGGTTCTCGACGCGGCCCGAACGCTCGACGACGCGCGCGTAGAGCATCTGGTCGACCTCGTCGTCGTCGATGATCATCAGGGTGCCGATCGATTCGACCATGGATCCCTCCTCAGGGCGAGCCGTTGCACGGTCCGTTCCGCGTGCGACGGGGAACGTGATCCGGAACGGTCACGGTGAAGGCTGAGCCGGGCGCGGGCGGGTGGGAGTCCACCGCGATGGAACCGCCGTGGTTGACGGCAACCCGGGCACAGATGGCCAGGCCCAGACCGGAGCCGGCGATCTCCGACGGGCCCTCGAGACGCTGGAACATCTCGAAGATCCTGCCATGGAACTCCGGTGCGATTCCGCGTCCGTTGTCGGCCACACGGATGTCGACGCGACGGCGATCGGCCGACCGCGCGGCAGCGATGTGAACCTGGCAGGATGCCTCGGGTCGACGGTACTTGACGGCGTTGGCGATCAGGTTCTGCAGCAGCAGGCGAATCTGAAGCGGATCGGCCTCCATCACGGGCATGTGGGGCGCCACGATGACCTCGGCCTCGGCTTCCTGGATGTCCGACTCGAGCGCGGCCACCACCTCCTGACAGACGGCGTTGAGGTCGGTGCGCTCGAGCCGGAACTGCTCCTCGCCCGCGAGCTGCGCATAGTCCAGTACGTCGGCGATCAAGGTCTGGGCTCGCGCCAGCACCCCGTCGGCCTTGTCCAGCATCGCCTTGTCCTGGAGCGCAAGTTCCCGCGTCGGGTGATCTCGTACTTCACGCAGCAGCATGCGCGCCGTGTTGCTGGGCGCTTTCATGTCGTGCGTCAACGCGTATGAGAACGACCGCAGGTCGTCGTTCGCGTGCGTCAGCTCGAGGTTCTCCCGAGTCAACACCTGCGAGTATCGCCGCCGAACCTGGTCGACACGCGCGGCCAGGTACAACCCCACCAGCAGCAAGACCGCGATCAAGGTCAGGTCGAGCGCGATCAGACGATTGAATTGCCGGTACTCTTCCCGGAGCTTCGTGTCCAAGGCCGACAAGACATCGGCGAGACTCCGCAACGCCGCGTCATCCGATACGCGCACGAGCGCGTCCAGATCGCGCGCGGTCAGTCCCCGATCATGCTCCGCCAGGATCCGGAGTCTCTCGCCGTACTCATCGAACGTTCGGCGCACTTTCTCCAGGTCGCCTGCGACACCCAGCGCTCGCAACCGCTGCTCGAGATCGACCAGCTGGCGCTGCACGTCGGCGAGCTCGCGCTGGGCCCGATGGAGGTAGACGGGCTCGTTCGGCCGCAATACGGCGTTCTTGAAGTGGTGGATGAAGCCGCCGTATCCGATGGTGCGGTCGAATCGCCGGGAAGCCTCGGCCAGCGCCGTCGCTTGCTGGTGCTGCTCCGCCTGTCGCAGTGACAAGGTGATGGAAGCCGCGATCAGGAGAACGGTCGCGCCACCGACGAGAACGAGGCTCGGTGACGCGCCGAAGATTCTGATCGAGTCGCCCGTCGGCTCGTAAGCGTCCGCTTGCGCGTCCATGGCGGGCGATCAAGCCTCGCTTCGAGCCGCATGCGCGTTCGAGCGAAGGGAAGTCGTCGAGCAACGCGGACGGGGTCGAACGGACACGAGTCGTGGCTGATGGCGTACGCGGATTCGCGGCTCCTGGGATCTGGCGCGTGTAGAGTCCACTGTCATTGGACGTGATCCAGCGCGGTTTCATTCTGGGTCATCGGGTGTGCCAGGCCGAGACTGTATGCACATTACCGTCCAGATCCCTGGACCGAGTGCAAGTTCCGGGTGGGGCGTCTCGATCAGCCCGTGGCCGACGGGATGAGAAGGGTGATCGCCGCCTAGCACGGATTCGGCTCGGAGCGGGGTGTCGCGTGGGGATCGATCGTTCGGTTGGGCAGTGCCCTGGGTGTCGTCGATCGGGGGTGCCCTGGGCTGATCGCGCCGGCCCCGGAGTGCGCCGTCGTGAATGCATGCCGGGGGCCCAGGGCTTTCTCGACCACTTGGGCGGATCGCTCGGGTCGCTTTGGCCTGAATCCCGTCTCGAGGACGGAATCACCTGGTCGCCCTTCAGTCGAGGGCGTGGAGGCGGCCCATCGACCAATGCCCGACGGTGGCGAAGCCGACGAGCGCCGTCCCGTAGCCGGCCACGACGAAGGGCAGACCGAGCAGGTCGCCGAGCACGCCGCCGAGCTGGGCGCCGGCGGCCATGGAGAGGATGATCGTCATCAGCTGGAGCGAGGTGACCCGACCGCGGTAGGCGTCGGGCACGTGGCTCTGGATCGCCATCGTGACCGAGATGTTCACGAGGACGTGGGCAACGCCCGTGATCGCGAAGCCGGCCAGCGCGACCCGGAAGTCGCCGGTCGCCGCGACGACGAAGAGCCCGCCGCCGTAGAGGACGAGGCCGGCGCGCACGAGGACGGATCCGCGGAATCGCTCCCCCACGTAGGCGAGGCTGACGCTCGCGAGGACCGCGAAGATCCCGATCGAGGCGACGAGCAGGCCGAGTCCGGCGTCGTCCACGAAGAAGACCCGCTCGGTCAGCCCCTTTGCCAGCTGCTGAACGCTCATGCCGAAGGCGGAGCTCATGGCGATCGTGATGAGGGAGTGGCGCAGGGCAGGGCTCCGCCAGGTGACCCGCGCCGCCGCGACGATCTCCACGAAGACGTTCGTGGCCTCCGCCCGCGGGACGGGGCGAGGCCGGATCAGGCAGAGCACGAGGAAGAGCGGGAGGTGGGCGAAGGCGTTCACGAGGAAGGCCGCTGGCGCGTCCCAGGTGGCGAGGACCCAGCCGGCGACCGCGGGGCCGATCGCGCGGGAGGCGTTGAACTGGATGGCGTTCAATCGGTAGGCGGGTCGGACCGCGTGCTCGGGGACGATGTCGGCGACCAGCGCCTGATAGGCGGAGAGGTTGATCGAGGAGGCGAGGCCGTTGGCGGCGGTCAGCGAGAAGAGGCGCGGGATCGTGAGCTCCGGGTCCTGGCTCGCCTGCACCAGCAGGAGCGCGAGCAGGACCTGTGCCGCGAGTGCGACGAGGAGCACGACGCGCTTCGAATAGCGGTCGGCCCAGACGCCGCCCAGCGGCGATCCCACGAACGAGGGCAGGTTCGCGACGGCCGCGGCGGTGCCGACGAGGGTGACCGACTCGCTGAGCTCCCAGACCAGGACGGGCACCGCGAGGGTGAGCATCCAGTTCGCGGACGAGGAGAGACCCCCCATCGTCCAGCAGGCGAGGAAGGACCTCGAGGTGAAGGGAGCGAGCGGTCCAGCAGGTCGCGGCGGGCCGGCGGCCGGAGCTAGATCTGCCAGGTGTCGCCCGAGTGCAGCAGCGCCTTCAGGTCGCCCTTGCCCCGCTCCGCGATCGCGGAGTCGACCTGGGCCTGGAGATCGTCTTCGTAGGTCGGCTTCTCGACGGCCCGGAGGACGCCCACCGGGAGCGGGAAGTCCGGGCGCTGGAGCGTCGCGAGGACCCCCGCGTAGGAGGCGGCCGGAGCCTGCTCGTCGTGGACGACCACGCCCTTCGCGACCGGATCGTCGTCGTCGGCGAGGTCGATCACGCTCGGAATGCCGCTGCTGAAGGCGATGCCCTTCTTCTCGCCGGGCGGGCCGAAGACGAGCGGCTCGCCGTGCTCGAGCACGAGGGAGGACTGCGCGCGGGTCTTGCGATCCTGGAGCTCGTCCCAGATGCCGTCGTTGAAGACGGGGCAGTTCTGCAGGATCTCGACGAAGGCCGTGCCCTTGTGCTCGTGGGCGCGCTTCAGGACCTGCTGCATGTGCTTCGCGTCGACGTCGATCGTGCGCGCGATGAACGTCGCGCCGCAGCCGAGGGCGAAGCTGATCGGATCGATCGGGTGGTCGATCGCGCCCTGGGGCGTCGACTTCGTCTTCGTCCCGATGTCGGAGGTCGGGGAGTACTGGCCCTTCGTGAGGCCGTAGATCTTGTTGTTGAAGAGCAGGATCTGCGTGTTCACGTTGCGGCGGATCGTATGGAGCAGGTGGTTGCCGCCGATCGACAGGCCGTCGCCGTCACCGGTCACGATCCAGACCGAGAGGTCCGGGTTGCTCGCCTTGATCCCCGTCGCGAAGGCGGGCGCGCGGCCATGGATCGTGTGGAAGCCGTAGGTGTTCATGTAGTAGGGGAAGCGGCTCGAGCAGCCGATTCCGGAGACGAAGACGACGTTTTCACGCGGGACCCCGAGCTCGGGCATCACGCGCTGGACGTTGGCGAGGATCGAGTAGTCCCCGCACCCGGGGCACCAGCGGACGTCCTGGTCCGAGACGAAATCCTTGCGGGAAACCTTGACCGCCGCGTCGGCTGCCATAACGAATCTCCTGGCGCGCGTGGCGCCGTTGGTCCTGTCCGCGCCGAAGGGCGCAAGAAAAAGAGTGCGTGAGCCCGGGTGGCTAGCGGTTGTAGAGCTCGGTGATCGCGTCCATCAGCTCGGAGATCTTGAAGGGCTGGCCTTCGATCTTGTTGAGCATCTGGACGTCGACCAGGTACTTGCTGCGGAGCAGCATCGCGAGATGGCCGTCGGAGAGCTCCGGCAGCAGCACCTTGCTGAAGCGACCGAGGACCTCGCCGAGGTTGCTCGGGAAGGGGTTCAGGTGGCGCAGATGGATCTGCGAGACCGACATGCCCTGTTCCCGAGCTCTCTCGCAGGCGGCGGTGATCGAGCCCTTGGTGCCGCCCCAGCCGACGACGAGGAGCTCGCCGCTGTCGGGGCCGTCCACCTCGACCGGCGGGAGGTCCGCCGCGATGCCTTCGATCTTGTCCTTGCGGAGCTGGATCATCTTGCCGTGGTTGTCCGCCTCGTAGCTGACGTTGCCCGAGCCGTCGGCCTTGGTCAGACCCCCGATCCGGTGTTCGAGGCCCGGCGTTCCCGGGATCGCCCACGGCCGCGCGCCGGTCTCCGGGTCGCGCGAGTAGGGCAGGAACTCACCGATGTCGATCGGGTTGGCGAACTGGATCTCCGTCCGCTCGAGCGAGTCGACGTCGGGGATCAGCCAGGGCTCCGCCGAGTTGGCGATGTAGCCGTCCGAGAGGATGACGACCGGCGTCATGTACTTGACCGCGATCCGGAACGCCTCGAGGGCGGTGTGGAAGCAGTCGCCGGGCGTGGACGCCGCGATGATCGGCAGCGGACTCTGGGAGTGTCGGCCGTAGAGGGCCGCCAGGAGGTCGCCCTGTTCGGTCTTCGTCGGCGAGCCGGTCGAGGGACCGGCGCGCTGGACGTTGATCGCCACCAGCGGGAGCTCCGTCATCACCGCGAGGCCGAGGGCCTCCTGCTTCAGGATGAAGCCGGGACCGCTCGAGACCGTGACCGCGAGGTTGCCAGCGAAGGCGGCGCCGATCGTCGACGAGACCGCCGCGATCTCGTCCTCGGCCTGGAAGGTCTTCACGCCGAAGTGGCGGAAGCGCGCGACCTCGTGGAGCACGTCGCTGGCCGGGGTGATCGGGTAGGCGCCGAGGAAGACTTCGCGGTCCATCTGGACGCCGGCGGCCACCAGGCCCCAGGCCAGCGCCTGGTTGCCCGTGATGTTCCGGTAGGTCCCGCTCTCGATCTTCGCCGACGGGACGATGAACGAGGTCGGGAAGAGCTCGGTGGTCTCGCCGAAGGCGTAGCCGGCGCGGAGCGTCCGGATGTTGCCCTCGAGGACCTGGTCCTTGAACTTGCCGGCGAGCCAGCGCTCGGTCGCATCCATCGGGCGTCCGTAGAGCCAGCAGAGCACGCCCAGCGCGAAGAAGTTCTTGCAGCGGTCGATGTCGCGGGACGACAGGTCGAGGCCCTGGAGTGCCTCACGGTTGAGCGTCGTGAAGGGGATCTCGACGAGGTTGTATCGCTCGCGAAGATCCGGGAGCGGGTCCCCCTCGTAGCCTGCGCGCTTCAGCGCCTTCTCGTTGAACGAGTCGATGTTGATGATCACCGTCCCGCCCGGACGCACGTCGTCGACGTTGGCGCGAAGCGCCGCGGGATTGAACGCGATCAGTACGTCGGGGCGATCCGCCGGCGTGTGGATGTCCCGGCTCGAGAAGTGGATCTGGAAGCCGGAGACCCCCGCCATCGTTCCGGCGGGCGCGCGGATCTCTGCGGGGAAGTCGGGGAACGTCGACAGATCGTTGCCGGCGAGGGCGGTCTCGTCGGTGAACTTCGTTCCGGTGAGCTGCATGCCGTCGCCGGAGTCTCCGGCGAATCGGATGGCGACGCTCTCGAGCTGTTCGGAGTTCTTGTGAGGCGCGGAGTCGGTTGCAGGCACGCTGGGCTGTCTCGCCGTCTCCGGACCGTGTCGTACCGGAGGCGTGGGCTGGGGAGCGCAGCGATGCGGAGGCCGCGCTCGTCGGTGATTCATCGTGCAGCCCGCGGGCGGCACACGTCGTGGGATTTTCTCTCCGGGGCGGGGGCGAATGCCGTATCCACCCCGTCTGGCTCGGGCCGATCGCGAAGCTTCGCGCACACGCGAACGCTCCACCGAGGATGATGCCTCGCGGCTCGAAAGGCTGCCGTGCCCGTGAGGGCCCGGCCTCTGGGGATTGTATCCCGCTGATCGGGGTGCGAAAGGTCCCCGGGACCGATCCAGGAGGCCGTCAGCGATCGGAAAACGGCTTGTCGGGTCGAGGGTTTCCGGCGCCTCGCTGCCACCCCGTGACGCTCAAGAATCCGGCCGGCGGGCCGATGCAGAAGGCATGTTCCGACGTCTTTCCGAGCCGCTGCCTCTCAGCGAGGCGAGCCTGCTGGCGCTGCGCCCCGCGCTCAACGCGCCGGTCCTCAACGTCGGATTCCTGCCCGTGGGCCCGGCCCGGGCCGCGATCGTCGCCTTCGGCGAGGAATGGGGCGGCATCGGGCTCGCGCTCGGCATCCGCTCGAACGAGTCGGGGCAGGTGGCAGTCTTCCGGAATCAGGAATCGATCGAGCCGGATGTGGCCGTCGCCACCGCCCTCGAGCCGATCCTCGCCGAAGCGGAGCGGATGGGATTCCTCTTCGACGAGGACATGGTGGCCAGTGCGGGCGACGGAACCGGGCGCGTCCAGGCAATGGAGCTCTGGGGGCGCCTCATGGGCGAGCTCGACCTCCCGCCGACGCCTCGCGCCGTACCGGCCGAGCCGGCAGCGCGCGAGTCGATCCGGCTCGCGGAGGAGCGCCCCGCTACGACCCCGCTTCCGCCGGCCTCCCCGACGACACCCGACTCTCCGCCGCCCACGGCGAAGGCCGCGAATCCGTCCCAGCCGCCCGCCGAAGGGCGGGCGCCCTCGTCCCTGCCGCCGGTCGCACCCGTCCGCAGAGCGGAGCCCCCGTCCCCGCCGCCGGCCGCGTCCGCGGTCGACCCGCCCGAATCCCACACGATGATTCTCGATGATCTCGTTCCCGAGCTCGACCTCGAGCTGGAAGGGGTGGTCGTCGAAGGGCAGACCTCGTCGCCTCGGGCATCACCCTCGCTGGAGGTGACGCAGGAGACGGAACGTCTGGAGGGCGCCGAACCGGCGCCCCGCAAGGCGAAGGGGGCGAAGGTCGAAGCCGCGTCGGGCCGGGTGGCGCCACCGCCGCCGCAGGTCCCGCCGCGACAGACGCTCTCGAAGTTCCGTCACGCCGAGGCGACGAGCGTGGATGAGAACGAGGCGACCCACGGCGGCAATCAGCTCGGGCGGATTCCGCTGGTGCGAGTGCGACGAGGACGCGATGGCGCGAAGAAGCCATCGACCCTCGCTCGGCTGCTCGCGAGTTTCTGAGGCCGTTCGGGGCGCGGGATGACCGCGACCCGGAGGTCCGAGAGAGGATTGGATCATGCAGGACCGAACTCCGTCGACGTCGACCGTCGCGCGTCGCGCGACGATGCTCGTGCTCGGATGTCTCTCGATGGCCGTGACCGCGGGCTGCGTCACGACGACCACCCCGGCCGAGGGTCCCGATCTCTACCAGGTGACCGAGGCCGAAGCGAAGCGCGATCTCGGCGTGGACTACCTGTCGACGAATCGCACGGGCATGGCGATTCGCGAGCTGATGCGCTCGCTCGAGCTCAGCGATCGCGATCCGAAGACGCACCTCTGGCTCGGCGAGGCCTTCCGCCGCAAGGGGCAGACCGAGGTCGCGGAGAACTACCTGCGCGACGCCATCAAGCTGTCGGACCGTCTCCGGGACGACGAGACCAAGCAGCAGGCCCAGCTGAACCTGTCGGCGCTGCTCTCCCAGCTCGGTCGCTACGAAGAGTCGCTCGAGTATTGCGAGGCGCTCGCCGCCGATCCGACGATCTCTACGCCCTGGCGACCGCTCTCGAACTGCGGCTGGGCGCTCATGAAGCTCGGCCGCCTCGACGAGGCCCGCTCGAAGTTCCAGGAAGCGCTCTCCTTCTTCCCGCGGTTCGGCCCGGCGCTCCTCAACCTCGGCATCCTCGAGGCGAAGCAGGGGCACACGGTGGCGGCGATCCGTTCCCTCCAGAAGGCGCTCGACTCCGGGCGTCTCAACGCATCCGGTCACGCGGAGGCGAACTACCGACTCGGCGAGCTCTTCGTCGGGCTCGGGCGGAGAGAGAAGGCCGTCGATCACTTCAAGGCGGCGGCCAAGATCGCGCCGGACGACGACTGGGGCTCGCAGTCCCAGGCCTACCTCGATCTGCTGCGCTGAACCCGCTCGTGTCGGGCGCCCGCTGCTACGCTTCGACGTGGTAGGCGGGGCATGATCGATCACGAGACGCAACAGTCGGGACGAGACACAGCGCGACGGGTGCCCCCGACGCGCGGTGGGGTCGCGTCCGGGACGACCGAGGAGCCGGAGGGGCCGTCGGTCGCGGTCGCGGGGACCTTCGAGGACGTGCCGATCGGCGAGTACCTGCGCCGACAGCGCGTCCTGCGCGGGGTCTCCCTGGGTGAGCTCGCGACGATGACGCGGATTCCGCTGCGCTCCCTCGAACGACTCGAGGGCGGGGAGTTCGACGGCGAGACCGACGGATTCGTCCGCGGATTCGTCCGCACGGTGGCGATCGCGCTCGGGCTCGACGTCGACGATGCGGTGGCGCGCATGCTCCAGGAGCCGTCGGTCGGCGCCTGGGAACGCCGGGCCAGCTCGCGTCGCGCGAAGCAGGTCGCCGCGCTCGTCGCACTCGGTGGAATCCTCGTCGTGACACTGCTGGTCCTGCAAGCGGGCTGGCAGATGCTCGTGGGGGCGAGCGCCGACGATCCGTCCAGGGCCGTGGTGGTCTGGCGGGATCCGGTGCGGGCCCTCGCCGAAGCGGCGGGGGCGGAGGTCGACCCGGCCCGCGAGATCGATCCCGCACGGGGCTCGCGCGTCGAACCGCCGGCCGCAGCCGGTCGCTGAGCCGGCGATGCCCGCGATCCGCTGCGAGGCGATCCTCCTGCGCGCCGTCGACTACGGCGAGAGCGATCGGATCGTCCATCTCCTGACCGAGTCCGGAGGGCGCCTCACGGCGATCGCGAAGGCCGCCCGCCGCAGTCATCGCCGATTCCCCGGGACGCTCGACGTCTTCAATCACCTGCGGATCGAGGGGCGCCTGAAGCCGCGCGCGTCGATGGCCTTCCTCGAGAAGGCGACCCTGGTGGATCCCTACCTGGGACTTCGCCGGCATCCGGCGCGCTATGCCCTCGCGAACTTTCTCGTGGAGATGCTCGACCGACTCGCGCCCGAGGGCCTGGTCGGCGAGGACGCCGAGCGCCTCTTCGCGTACGCGGCCGACAGCCTCCGCCTCGTCGAACGGGTCGCCCCGACCGCGTCGCTTCGGCTCCTGCTCGAGCTCCGGGGGCTCGATGCCCTGGGGCTCCGGCCGGAGCTCGGGCGCTGCGTGCGCTGTGGGCGCGTCGCGGGCGACGAGATCGCCCAGGATCATCGCGTGCACTTTTACGTGCCCGACGGCGGGATCGTGTGTACGGCCTGCAGCTTGAGACTCGATGGCCTCGTCCCGGTCGAGCTCGGGACGCTTCGCAGCCTCGCAGCGGGTCTCGCTTCGCCGGCGGAGCAGGTCGATCGGATCACGCTCTCCCCGCGCATGCTCGCGCAGGCCGCTCGCCTCGTGTTCCGGTTCCAGCGCTTCCACGTCGGCGTGGAGCTCCGCAGCGAGCGATTCCTCGACGAGGTCCTGCCCGTCGCGTCGCCGGAGTCCGCCGTCGCGTCCTGAGACGCGCTTGGCTGGGGATCAGAACGTGCCGACGGCCACGTCGCGCGGCTGGGGATCAGAACGTGCCGACGGCCACGTAGAGGAAGTAGAGACCGACCGTTCCGAAGACCGCGGCGATGGCCCCACCGACGGCCACGACCGAACCCAGCTCCTCGTCGCCGAGCGCCGGCTGGATCGCGCGGACGCATCGCACCGCCGTCGCCAGCGCGAGCCCTGCCAGCAGCAACGCGCCGAGCAGGGAGAGGTCACCGGTCTTGTCGTCCTGGAAGTAGGCCCAGAGCGCGCCCGTCCGATCACCAAGCTGTTGGAAGAATTCCATGGCGGGCCGTTGCCTCTACTCCTGGCTCTCTGCGGCTCGGGCGCACGGGCGATTCCGGCCGTCGTCGGTGGATCCGACGGGAGCGGCGCCAAGGCTACCCGAGGGCGTCTCTCCCCGCAGCGCAGGCCCGCCGCAGATCGCCATACGGTGTTTCATTTCCGGCCTCGCCGGCCTTCGCGCGATCAGAGCCCGCCGGGATGCAATCTCACGGCAGATCCAAGCGGGTCTCCGGGCGCTTCTCGACCGGCTCCCCGGAATAGGGGATACTCCGCCGCCCCGGCGCCCGGGCCGCCGGGAGGCTCCGCTCTCCGCGTCGCCTCCATCCGTCTCGGACCCCCACGGACCGACCGCTGTCGGCGTCGCCTCCATCAGCCTCGAACCCCCAAGGAACGACCCCTACCAGCGTCGGCTCCCACAGGATTCTCCACCCGCCATGTCCGATACATCATCTGGTGCCGCGGCGCCGACCGACGCCGCGACGCCCGAAGAGGATCGCGAGCGCCACCCCCTCGCGATGGAGACCCTGGTCTCCCTCTGCGCCGCTCGTGGCTTCATCTACCCCGCGAGCGAGATCTACGGCGGCATCGCCGGGTTCTGGGACTACGGCCCGCTCGGGGTCGAGCTCAAGAACAACCTGAAGACCTTCTGGTGGCGCCGGATGGTGCGCGAACGCGAAGACGTGGTCGGCATCGACAGCTCGATCATCTCCCACCCGCGCACGTGGGAGGCTTCGGGACACGTCGAGAACTTCAGCGACCCCATGGTCGATTGTCGGACCTGCAAGCGCCGCTTCCGCTCGGATCAGATCGAGGGAGAGCGCTGCCCGGAGGCGCCGAAGAAGCGGGCGGTGACCGACTGCGACCTGACCGAGGCGCGGGACTTCAACCTGATGCTCTCGACGCAGATCGGGGCCTCGGTCGAGGAATCGACGACCGCGTTCCTGCGGCCCGAGACCTGCCAGCCGATCTTCTCCGGCTTCAAGCGCGTTCGCGAATCCGCCCGTCAGAAGGTCCCTTTCGGCATCGCCCAGATCGGCAAGGCGTTCCGAAACGAGATTACTCCGCGGAACTTCACCTTCCGCAGCCGCGAGTTCGAGCAGGCCGAGATGGAGTTCTTCTGCCATCCGTCCGAGCGGGACCAGTGGTTCGAGCACTGGCGCGAGTATCGCTACCAGTTCCACCGCGACATCGGCTTCGACGATTCGTTGCTGCGCATGCGACCTCATGCCGACGACGAGCTCGCGCACTACGCCAACGCGGCCGAGGACATCGAGTTCCTGTTCCCGTTCGGCTGGCAGGAGATCGAGGGCATCCACGATCGCGGTGACTGGGACCTCTCCCGGCACACCGAGTACTCCGGCAAGGAGCTCGCGATCACCGACGAGCAGACCAAGGAGCGATACACGCCAATGTGTATCGAGACGTCCGTCGGCGTCGACCGGACGTCCCTCGCGCTCCTCGTGGCGGCGTACACGGAAGAACAGCTCGAGGACGGTGAGTCCCGGACGGTCATGAAGTTCCATCCGGCGCTGGCGCCGATCAAGGCGGCGATCCTGCCCCTGTCGAAGAAATTGGCCGAGCCGGCGAAAGCACTGAACAAGCAGCTCTGCGGCCAGTTCAACACCTTCTACGACGACGCCGGCAACATCGGGCGACGCTATCGGCGCCAGGACGAGGTCGGAACGCCCTTCTGCCTGACCTACGACTTCGACTCCGAGGAAGACAACTGCGTGACCGTGCGAGAACGCGACACGATGAACCAGGAGCGCGTCCCGATCGACACGCTCGTCCATACCCTGCGCGATCGTCTGGAGGAGGGGCTGTGAGCGCTCGCAAGGCCACCAAGAAGAAGGCCACGAAGAAGAAGGCCACGAAGAAGGCCGCCAAGAAGAAGACCACCAGGAAGAAGACCGCCAAGAAGGCGGCCGGCAAGAAGAAGGCCGGCGGCACGAAGAAGAAGGCGGCGGCCAAGAAGAAGGCCGCCGCGGCGCGCAAGAGCGCCAAGAGCGCCGCCGCGAAGGCAGCGAGCCAGCGCAAGGTCTTCTCGTTCGGCGGCGGCAAGGCCGACGGTCACGCGGCCATGAAGGAGACCCTCGGCGGCAAGGGCGCGAACCTCGCCGAGATGACCTCGCTCGGGATCCCGGTCCCCCCCGGCTTCACGATCTCGACCGAGGTCTGCGCCGAGTTCAACCGTCGCGGCGGCAAGCTCCCGCCGGACGTGAAGGCGGACGTGCTGACGGCGCTGGCGAACGTCGAACAGCTGATGGAGATGCGCTTCGGGGACCCGGATCGCCCGCTGCTCGTGTCGATCCGCTCGGGGGCCCGCGCTTCGATGCCAGGCATGATGGACACGGTCCTGAATCTCGGCCTGAACGACGCGACCGTCGCCGGCCTCGCCAAGCTCGCGGACGAGCGATTCGCGTACGACAGCTATCGCCGTTTCATCCAGATGTACGGGGACGTGGTCCTCGGTGTGCCTCACGACCGCTTCGAGCAGCGCCTCGACGCGGCCAAGGAGGGTCGAGGCGTCGAGAACGACACGGAGCTCACGGCGGCGGACCTGCGACGCGTCGTCGCGGACTACCTCCAGATCGTCGAGGAGACGACCCGCGCCCCCTTCCCGCAGGACCCGCTCGAGCAGCTATGGGGCGCGATCGGGGCCGTCTTCGGCTCCTGGGATAACGCGCGCGCGATCGCCTATCGACGCCTCAACGACATCCCGGACGACTGGGGCACGGCGGTCAACGTCCAGTCGATGGTCTTCGGGAACATGGGTGATACCTGCGCGACCGGCGTGGCGTTCACCCGCAACCCCTCGACCGGCGAGAAGAACTTCTACGGCGAGTACCTGAAGAACGCCCAGGGCGAAGACGTCGTCGCGGGGATTCGCACGCCGCAGCCGATCAACGAGGCGAGCCGGGCCGAGGATACGAAGCACCTGCCGACGCTCGAGGCCGAGATGCCGAAGGCGTACAAGCAGCTCGTGGCGATCTACAAGCGCCTCGAGAAGCACTATCGGGACATGCAGGACATCGAGTTCACCATCCAGGACGGCACGCTCTGGATGCTGCAGACGCGGGCCGGCAAGCGCACGACGGGCGCAGCGGTCCAGATCGCCGTCGACATGGCGAAGGAGCGCCTGATCACGAAGGAGGAGGCGATCTCGCGGATCGAGCCCAACTCCCTCGATCAGCTGCTCCACCCGACCATCGACAAGGACAAGGCGCCGGACGTGGTCGCGCGCGGCCTGCCCGCGTCGCCCGGCGCGGCCGTCGGCCAGGTCGTGTTCTCCGCCGAGGAAGCGGAGGCCAAGGCCAAGGGGGGCGCGAAGGTGATCCTGGTCCGGACGGAGACCTCGCCCGAGGACATCGTCGGGATGAACGCGTCCGAGGGGATCCTGACCGCCAAGGGCGGCATGACCTCCCACGCCGCGGTCGTCGCGCGTGGGATGGGCAAGTGCTGCGTGGCCGGCTGCGGTCAGCTCGCGATCGACTACGAGAAGGGCACGATGCGGGTCGGAGACGCCGTCGTGGACGCCGGGGACTGGATCACGCTGAACGGATCGACCGGGGAGGTCATGCTCGGCCAGGCAGCGACGGTGATGCCCGAGCTCGGCGGCGCGTTCTCCGAGCTGATGCGCTGGACGGACAAGATCCGGCAGCTCAACGTGCGCACGAACGCCGATACACCACAGGATGCGGAAGTCGCCCGTTCGTTCGGCGCCGAGGGGATCGGCCTCTGCCGGACGGAGCACATGTTCTTCGAGCCGGGTCGGATCCTGGCCGTGCGTCAGATGATCCTGGCGTCGAACATCGCGGACCGCGAGGAGGCCCTCGCCAAGCTGCTGCCGATGCAGCGGGGCGACTTCGAGGGGATCTTCCGGGCGATGGACGGGCTGCCCGTCACCGTCCGCCTGCTCGATCCGCCGCTCCACGAGTTCCTGCCCCAGACCGAAGAGGACATCCAGGCCGTCGCGGATTCGCTCGGTCGCTCGATCGGCGACGTTCGCCACGCGCTGGAGTCGCTCCACGAGTTCAATCCGATGCTCGGCCATCGCGGCTGTCGCCTCGGCATCACCTTCCCGGAGATCTACGCCATGCAGGTGCGGGCGATCACCGAGGCGGCGGTCAATGTCGCCGCGGACGGGGTCCGCGTGAAGCCCGAGATCATGATCCCGCTCGTCGCCCACGAGAAGGAGCTGCAGCAGCTTCGGCAGCTCTCCGAGGACGTGATCGCGGAAGTGAGGAAGGAGAACGCGGGGACGCGGGTGAAGCCGATCATCGGCACGATGATCGAGGTACCGCGTGCCGCGTTGACCGCGGATCGGATCGCGGACCACGCGGACTTCTTCTCGTTCGGGACGAACGACCTGACGCAGATGGCCTACGCGCTGTCTCGCGACGATGCCGGCAACTTCCTGCCCGACTACGTGGACGGCGGCCTGATCGATGCGGATCCCTTCGTCTCGATCGACGCCGACGGCATCGGCCAGCTGGTCCGTCTCGGCGCCGAGCGGGGCCGCTCGACGCGCCCGGACCTCAAGCTCGGTGTCTGCGGCGAGCACGGCGGTGACCCCGCCAGCGTGCGCTTCTTCGCCGAGGTCGGTCTCGACTACGTCTCCTGCTCGCCGTACCGCGTGCCGCTCGCACGCCTCGCGGCCGCCCAGGCCGCGGTCGGCCGGGCGGAGAGCGACGCATGAACGTCCGGGGGACACGTGGACGCGCGCGCGTTCGCGTCTCCACCCCGGGCGTGCGCGTCCTGGGCGCGTCGCTGCTCCTGTGGGCCCTGGCATCGTGCGCGACGCCGCCGGGCGGGGCGGGGACCCCAGGCTGGACCGCGGAGCTGACCGACACCGAGCGCGCCTCGGTCGCAGCGGCCCTGCCGCCCGAGGCGATCGAAGAGCTGCTGCCGCTCTCGAGTCTCTTCTACGAGCGGATCACGAGTCGTCGCTTCAACTCGCGGGCGACCTTCGAGGATCCGAGCGTTCGCCAGTTCTTTCCGACCCTGGCCGCGTACTCCGACTACTACGCGGCCCTGGTGGACGAGCTCGATCGCGCAAACATCGAGTTCAACCGGCCGACCCGGATCGACCTGCTCGGCGTCGAGGTCGGGCCGGAAGGGAATCTGCTCCTCTCCCTGCGCTTCACGGGGAAGAACGATCTGCCCCTGCGGTGGTGGAACGCGACCCTTCTGCGGACGGACGAGTGGAGCTGGCGCGAGGGGCGCTGGTTCGTCGTCCCGGGCAAGATCTGATCGATCCGGCCGCCGAGGGCGACGGGGAAGAGAACTTTCCTCGAACGGTAGGAAAGTACCCACACCGCACCCCGCCATGCAGTTTTCTGCGGACCGTGATCCAGGTCACAACCCTTTGAATACAGGCACTTACGGCCTCGTCGAGAAAACGCTTGCTCTGGCACGGCGATTGCTCTTAGACTGGCCGAAGCCCGAGTGATCGGGCGGACTTTCGAAAAGCCATCCATATGCTCGACGAGTTCGAGCGGGCACCCGGTTCGGTTTTTCGCGACCAGCCCGGCAGGAGTTCAGGGACCTGCCGGAACCACTGGAAGCGAGTCAGGGAGACCGAACTCTTTCCACCGCCGACCCGCCCGGTTCAACCGGACGTGGGCGCTAGGCAGGGAAGGCCCGCGCGAGTCCTCGGAGAGATCGAGGAACGATAACGTGGCCGATTCTTCTACTCGACAGCGTGCGCAGAAGGCGTGGGATTGCGACCGGGAACTGGTGGACCAGATCCTGGCCGGCAGCCGAGAGCACTTCGACCTGCTCTACGAGACCTACTTTCCGCGCGTCTACCGCTTCGCGCTCAAGCGACTCGGGGATCCGGGCGAGGCCGAGGACGTTGCTCAGGAGGTCTTCATGACCCTGATGACGGCGCTCGCGTCGTACAAGGGCGAGTCGGCGCTGCTGGTCTGGATCTTCGGGGTGACCCGGAACAAGGTGAACCGCCGCTTCCGCAAGCCGCGCCCGCGGCTCGAGCCGCTGGAAGAGGGCGGGGCGCTCGACGTGCAGGCCTTCGAGCCGCCGGCGGACGAAGCCGTCGACGCGCGACGGGTCCTGGGACGCTGCGAGCACGTGATCGCCCACGACCTGACGCCGCTCCAGCGGCGGATCTTCCACCTGAAGCACCTGCGCCAGCAGCCGATCCGCTCGATCGCGAACGCCCTCGGCAAGAGCGAGGATGCGGTCAAGGCCAACCTCTACCGCATGCGCCGCGCCATCTCTGCGGGCACCCCCGGTCTCGAGGGGCTGCTCCGCTCGTAGGCGCGAACCCTTCCCGATTCGTCCCCACCCCGGAGCGCGCCGCTCCTTCCCTCGCGCGTCGCTCCACCGCCCCGGCCGCCTCGCCGGCCCTTCGCAGCCGCCTCGAATGCTGTGAAGGGCCGGGGCCGGAGGCGCGGGCCGCCCCGTGCCCGACCCGGTCGCCGACGTGTGGCACGCAAGAGGCCGCCGGGCGCGCACCCCGCTCGAGGCGGGCGCACGGCCGGCACTCCACGCGTCCGTTTCCCGATCGCGCGCGAGCGCTCGTGCGACCGGAAACCGGCTCCGAGGGCGCATGAGCATTCGTTGACACATGTCAGTGTCTTGCGTATCTCTTGCGCATGGGCAGCCCCACCCCCATCACCCCGGGAGGCGGCCGCGAAGGCCGATCGGGGAGCGCCGAGGATCCGCCGCAGGCCCGGAACGCCCGCGCGCGAAAGCGCGCGGAGACCCGCGAGCGACTCTTCGAGATGGCGCTGCGCGAGTTCCGCGAAGTCGGCGTGGCGGCCGCGCAGATCGACCGGATCGCAAAGGCGGCGGGCGTCGCGCGGGGCACCTTCTACTTCCACTTCGCGACCAAGGACGACGTCCTGGTGGAGCTGGCGCGGCGGATCAACGCGCGGATCGCCCGGCGCGTCGCGGTTCTCGGCGAATCGAAACCGACGCTCCGCGAACTCCTGCTGCGCGTGAACGACGCGATCATGGACGAGCACAGCCGGGTCGGCGAGGCGGATCTGCTGGCCGACATGCTCGCGCTCTACGTGAGGCGTCCGATGGACGTCCACGATCCGAGTCACAACGTCCCGTCCCTCGCCGACGAGCTGGCGCGGCATCTGCGCGGCGCCGCCGAGCGGGGAGAGATGAGGACGTCCCTGCCGCCGGAGCAGGTCGCGATCGTCTTCATGAGCAGCCTCTTCGGAATCTACACCCGCGTCTCCCCGGGCGAGGCGCTCCGTGAGGCCTGCGCGGACCTGATCGAGCTCCTCGTCGAGGGGCTCGCGCCGGGGAGCTCGCCCGCGGACTGAGGTCCGGGGAGGCCCTTGTTCCCTGAGGGGCATGTGCCCGGGCGATGTCGGATCGGACAAAAAAAATGCTCCTCCGGTGACACATGCGTATGGAAGGCACCACTCTGAAATGACGTCAGCCCGAACCAAGTGCCCGCCATCGGGCCCAGGGTGAGGGCCGGCAGCGGCGGCCGACCGGGCTTCGCACGAGCGAGGCCGGCCCGGGCGGTTCACAGGTGGCTGGGAGAACGAGACGTGGCGCGCGGCAGAGTCTGGCAGGGGATTCGGGACTGGTTTCGGCCCGTCGATCGCGCGCCCCAGTCGAACGCTTCGCGGGAGGAGACTCTTCCTTCCCAGGAGGCTTCCGATTCCTCCCCGTCCCGAGCGGCTACGCAGCATCCAGGCCGCGAGAACGCCCGCGTCTTCGACCGCCATGCGACGCGGGCACGAATCGACGCCGAGGGCGGGGCAGAGGTCATCCCGTTTCCCGGCCGACACGCGGCCGAAGCGGTTCTCGACCCGGCCGATCTCGGATCCGGTCAGGAGGCCGAGCTCCTGGAGTTCCTGGCGGCGGACGTCGATCCGGTGCCGGCGGACCCGGCCTTCCGCGAGCGGCTTCGCGAAGAGCTGTGGGAGATGGTCGTCTCCGAAGGACGCCGAATGCCGGGTGACGGCAAGGATCTCTGACCGCGGTCGACCAGGCCCTGAAGAGGTGCTGAAGAGGCGCTGATCAGGGGCCTCGATGCGGGCGACCTCGGGCGGCGCGAGCCGTGGGTTCCGCAGGTGCGCGGGTGGGCCCGCGTTGCTCGGACGGCGCACGCCGATCCGCCTCCGCGCATTGCTCGGACGGCGCACGCTGATTAGCCTCCGCGCATGCGGAACCCGATCCGCCTCAAGAACCTGAGCGTGCGTTACCTGCCGCTCTACGTCGCGGGCGTGGCCCTCTTGCTGCTGCACGTTCCGAATCGCGCCGCACTCCTGGCCGCGCTTCCCCCGATCCTGTTCGGGCTGGCAGTGCGTGGTTGGGGCGCCGGGCACCTCGTGAAGAACGATGTCCTCACGACGACCGGGCCCTACGCCCATCTGCGGCACCCGCTCTACCTGGGCACGCTGCTGATCGGGACCGGATTCGCGATCGCCGTCGGCGGACTCGTCTCTCTGGCGGTGCTGGCGGTGCTGTGGCCCTGGTTCGCGTTCCACTACTTCCCGCGCAAGGAACGCGCCGAGAGCGGGCGCCTCGAGGCGCGCTACGGCGAACGGTTCGCGCGCTATCGGGCTGCGGTGCCGGCCCTCTGGCCAGCGCTGCGCCCCTGGCGCGACGACGTCGTGAACCCGCGGGCGGTCGGCTGGGGGTTCGACCGCTACTCCGACAACAACGAGCTCGGGACTCTGCTGGCGGTCGTGTTCGGGTGGCTCGTCATCTGGTGGCGGGCCGGAGCGCTCGGGTGAGGGATCCCCTGCCGGTCGTGTTGACGCGCGAGGCGCTGGCAATGCGACCCCGTTCGATTCTGAACGAAGGCGGGAGCGGCAACCCCGACGTGCTGCTCGTGGAGGGGGAGCGAGCGGATGACCCGCCCGTCGTGGTCAAGGACTACGCGCCCCGGGCCGAGTGGGTGAGGCGGTTTCTCGCGCCCTCGCTCCTGCGGCGGGAAGCGCGTGCCTATCGTCGGCTGGAGGGCGTCCCGGCGGTGCCGCGCCTGCTCGGCTGCGTCGACGAACTCGCGCTCGTCCTCGAATACCGACCGGGGCAGCTGCTCTCGCGATCGCTGCGCGGGATGCTGCCCGAGACGTTCCTGCCGGAGCTCGAGTCGGCGATCGCGGAGATGCACCGTCGCGGCGTCGTCCACCTCGACCTGCGCCATCGCAGCAACGTCCTCGCCGGCGAGGACGGGCATCCGGTCCTGATCGACTTCGCTTCGGCGCTCCGCTTCGACGTGTCGAAGCCCTGGGGACGCGCCCTCTGCGCGGCGCTCGGCCGTTTCGACCGGCGTGCCCTCGAGAAGTGGCGCGTGCGGCTGATCCCGATCCCGGAGAACGGGGATCAGTCGGTGGGAAGCTCGGCGGGCTCGCGGGGGGAGAGCCGGCCGATGTAGTGCCGGAAGCACTCGAGCGTCAGTCGCGCGTCTTCGAGGGCGCGGTGGGCGACGCCGCCCTCGCCGAGCAGGCCGGCGGTCGTCGCCGCCTGGCGAAGCGAGATCGCCCGGGCCGGCTCTCCGGCGACCAGCGACCACGAGTAGAAGAGCGTGGCCAGGTCGATCACGTGGTAATCGAAGGGGTAGGGGATCTCGCACTTCTTGAACGCGCGCTCGAGGAAGATCACGTCCATCCGCACGTTCTGGCCCGCCGGAATCACCTTCCGGTCCTTGGGCAGCATCTCCACGATCTCGGACAGGACCTGTCGCACACCCGGCGCCTCGGCCCACAGGGCTTCGTCGTAGCCGAAGATCTCCGCCGCCTCGGGCGAAATCCGTTCCGGCCGCGCCCGCACGCGCCACTGCGCTTCCGCGTACTCGTTCAGGCGCGCGTCGGTCAGAATGATCCCGACCTCGGTCAGGTCGTGGATCTCGACGTCGAGCCCCCCGAACTCGCAGTCCAGAAACGCGAAGGCAAACTCAGCACTCAACGGTTCGTTCCAATCGATCGGGGGGAGGCGGGGAGGTCGGACGGCTCGGCGAGAAGCGTTCCGGCGCGTCGGGTCCAGCTCGCTCCGCCGACATCCATGGCCCATGGCCTGAACGGAGCGCCCGCGGCGCGCGAGGCGCCGGACGCCCTCGAAGGGCGTCCGCGCCACGCGAAAAATGGCGCTCCCAACGGGACTCGAACCCGTGTTTCAGCCTTGAGAGGGCCGCGTCCTAGGCCACTAGACGATGGGAGCGCATCCGGACGGCGGCCGAGACTAGCCGGCGCCTCCGTAGGGGTCAACCCGGGGGGCGGATCGCGCTCGAACGGTTGCGCTCGTGCTGCGGGTGGGTTCGTCCGACCCGCCCTGCAGGGAAACCCGGGGAGTGACGCCCGTCGTCCGCCGGTGACGTGGAACGTCACCCTGTGTGCGGCCTCACAGGATCGTCTCGCGCGGTGATCTGCGACACGCGCCGCGGATCCCGAAGGCCCGTCTCAAGGCTGCGCCGACTCTTGCCGATCAGAGAGGCGTCGCGTGCGCTCTGGCACGCAGGTTGCTCTCCCCTGGATGGGTGGGGCGTGGGTCTTCGTTCGCAGCGACGCGAGCGACCCCACAGGGAGAAACGCATGGCACGCACGCACCAGAACCGGAATCGAGGCTTCACGCTCGTCGAGCTCATGATCGTCGTCGCGATCATCGGTGTGCTCGCTTCGGTCGCGATTCCGTCTTATCTCAACTACCAGCTCACCGCGAAGCGCTCCGAGGCGTTCGCGAATCTCGCGTCCCTCGGCAAGGCCCAGAAGGCCTACTTCGCCGAGTTCAACGACTACGTCCCCGTGGCCGCCGAGCCGAGCTTCACGCTCGGTCAGGCGCCGACGACCTTCGTTCGCGACAGCGCGTCGGTCGGCACGGCCTTCGCGACCGTCGGCTGGGTCCCGGAAGGCGACGTCTTCTTCGACTACGACACCGCGACGCCGGCCGACCCGTTGACGGGGGCGTGCACCTGCACCGAGGCGTGCTTCACGGCGACCGCCTACGGCAACCTCGATGGCGACGCGTCGCTCTCGGTCCTGCTCTACACCCATCCCGACCGCCTCGGCGGCTTCTGCGAGACGGGGCAGGGCGGCAACCAGACGCCGCCCTTCGAGAGCGGGTCACGCATGTTCGACCAGGTCGCGCGGGTCCTCGTCGCGGACGACTACTAGTCGCGTCGACCGGGTGGAGGGCGCCTGGTTCGGCGCCCCCGCTTCGCGTCCACCGCCTTCGGAGTCCTGAGGGGTGTCGTCCAAAGCGTTCCAGATCCTCGCGATGCTCGGCTTCGTGTTCCTCACGGGCTGGGCGCACGCGCGCGTGCCGCTCGAGACGCGCGCGGATCGGGGCGAGGACTTCGTGCCGGCGCCGGCCGCCGTCGACGCGGCGAGCCTCGGCTTCGATGCGCTGCTGGCCGACTACTACTGGCTCCAGGCCGTGCAGGTCGCCGGGTCCCAGCAGGCCGTCGACGAGCGGGTCGCGCGTCACCTCGGTCGGCTCGTGGACGTCGTGACGACGCTGAATCCGCACGTCGGACATCCCTATCGCTTCGCCGCGGTCTGGATGACGCATTCCCGGGCACAGGTCCTCGAGGCCAACCGGCTGCTCGAGCGCGCCATCGCGTTCCATCCCGACGACTGGCGCAATCATTTCTACCTGGGCTTCAACCACTTCTACTATCTCGGCAACTATCCGGCCGCAGCCGACGCGCTCGAAGCCGCGATGGACCTCGAAGGGTCCCCCGGCTACCTGCCGCGCCTGGTCGCGCGCCTCAAGAGTCAGACCGGGGACATCGAGGTCGCCGAAGTCTTCCTCCGCCAGATGCTCGCCGGCACCGACGACCCGCAGGAGCGGGTGAAGTACGAGACCGGCCTCGACGAGATCGAGATCGAGCACAAGGCGCGCTTCCTGGACCGGGCGCGCGCGGCCTATCGGGCGCTCACCGGTCGCGACATCGAGCGGGTCGAGGACCTCGTGACCGGACCGCATCGCGTGATCGAGCAGCTCCCGGATCCGGAGCCCGAGGCGATCCCGGCGCCGCTGCGCCGCGGCTCGGTCTGGCAGATCGAAGACGACCGCATCGTCTCCAGCTATCTCGGGGCGCGATACGAGGTCCACTACTCGCACTACGGCGGACAGGAAGGCGCGCTCTTCGGCGAAGAGACGAATCGCCCGGAGGCGTCCGCCCCGGAAGACGACGTCAGGGAACACGCAGAAGGAGAAGGTGCGTGACGGATCGGGGCAACGAGATCGTCCGCGTGCGCGGCATCGTGAAGGACTTCCGGCCGGGCTTCGGGCTGCGCCGGAAGCGTGTGCTGCACGGCGTGACCTTCGATGTCCAGGACAACGAGATCTTCGGATTCGTCGGACCCAACGGTGCCGGCAAGACGACCACGCTCAAGGTGCTGATGGGGCTGATCCGACCGACCGAAGGCGGGGCGCGGATCCTCGGCTGCGACGTCGGCGAATCCGAGTTCCGCCATCAGGTCGGCTTCCTTCCCGAGAACCCCTACTTCTACCCGTTCCTGACCGCCCGCGAGATCCTCGACTTCTATGCGCGGCTGTCGGGCGTGCCCGCCTCCGAGCGCGCGGCGCGCGTGGACCGTCTGCTCGGGGTCGTGAACCTCGGCCACGCGATGGACGCGCGCCTTCGCACATTCTCGAAGGGCATGTTGCAGCGGGTCGGGATCGCCCAGGCGCTGATCCACGACCCCAAGGTCGTCTTCCTCGACGAGCCGATGAGCGGGCTCGATCCGCTCGGTCGGATGGAGATTCGCGATCTGATCCTCTCGCTTCGCGCGGAGGGCAAGACGGTCTTCATGAACACCCACATCCTCTCGGACGTGGAGTCGATCTGCGATCGCGTCGCGATCATCGTGAAGGGGCGCATCCGGCACCAGGGCCAGATCGAGGACTTCCTCCCGACCGACCGGCGGGAGACCGATGTCCTGATCTCGAGCCTGCCGCCGGAGACCGCGGACGAGCTCGCGGAGCGCTTCGATCTCGAGATGCGGGGGCTCGGGGAACGCCTCGAGCTGCGCGTGGCGGAGAAGGACGTCAATGGCGTGCTCGATGCGGTCATGCGCGTGGGCGCCGAGGTCGTCTCGGTGACGCCCCATCGAAGCTCCCTCGAAGACGTGTTCCTCGACGCGGTGCGCGCCGGGGACGAAGGGGCGACCGCGCCGGGAGGAGAGCGCTGATGGCTTCGCTGCTTCGCATCCACGCCCTTGCGACCAACACGTTCCGCGAGGCAATCCGGAACAAGCTGCTCTACACGCTGCTCGGGTTCAGCTTCCTGATGATCGCGTCCGGCGTCCTGCTGGCGACGCTCTCCTACGTCGAGGTCGACGAGATCCTCCAGGACATGGGCATGTCGGCGATCCGCTTCTTCAGCGCGGGCATTGCGACTTTCGTCGGCATCGGCCTGATCCACAACGAGGTCGACCGCCGCACGATCTTCACGATCCTGTCGAAGCCGGTCTCCCGGACCGAGTTCCTGCTCGGCAAGTGGGCCGGGCTGACCTTCACCGTCTGGCTCCAGCTCGCCTTGATGGGCATCGCCTTCGCGATCGTCTCGGCGCTCGCCGGTGCGCCGCTGGTGAGCGACCACTTCCTGGCCATCGCGCTGATCGGCCTCGAGCTGATGGTGCTCGTCGCGATCGCCACGCTCTTCTCGGCGTTCACGTCGCCGATGCTCGCGGCGCTCTTCACGATCGGACTCTGGATGATCGGCCATCTCACCCGCGACCTGCACGCGCTCGCCCAGCAGTCGGATCTCGAGAGCGTCGGCCTCGTCGGCAGCTGGGTCTTCCAGCTCCTCCCGGACTTCGAGGTCTTCAACAAGACCCTCGAGGCGGTGCACGGGCTTCCGATCGAGCGCGGCGAGGTCGGTCTCGCCGTCGCCTACGCGATCGGGTACACGGGCTGCACGTTGCTGCTCGGTTCGATGATCTTCAGTCGTCGGGACTTCAAGTAGAAGCGAACGTCGTGGGCGCCCGGAACGGGGTCGCCCTAGAGTCTGCGCAGCAGGGATCGGCCGAAGACGGTCGGATGAGGGGAACATGACGATCGAGATCGCGCCAGAGGCGCTCCTGCCGGTCGCGCTCGTCTTCGGGTTGCTGGTCGGCTCCTTCCTGAACGTGGTGATCCACCGCGTTCCCGAGGGTCTCTCGATCGTGTCGCCGCCGTCGCACTGCCCCGGCTGCGAAACCCCCATCAAGCCCTGGGACAACGTCCCGGTCCTGTCCTGGCTCTTCCTGCGCGGTCGCTGTCGCGCATGCAGGACGCCCATCTCGGTCCGCTACCCCGCGGTCGAACTCGTGACGGGCCTGCTCTTCGCGGCGATCGCCTGGCGCTTCGGCCCGACGGCGTGGACGACGCTCTACTGCCTCTTCGGCGCGGCCCTGATCGCTGCGGCGATGATCGATCACGACCATCAGATCATTCCGGACTCGATCTCGCTGGGCGGTCTCGCGGCGGCGCTCGTGCTCGTCCCGTCGGTGACCGTGTGGACCGGCGGCGACTTCGTCGCCGCTCTGGTTCGCTCGGCGCTGGGCGCCGCGATCGGTGCGGGCGTGCTCTGGACCGTCGCGTTCGTCCATGCGCGGGTCTCCGTCGCGATGGGCCGGACCTTCGAGCACTGGCCGGGGGAGGGCGAATCGCTGCCCACGCCCCGTGAAGCCGACTACTGGCTCTGGTTCCCGGGGCTGGGGCTGGGCGACGTGAAGCTCCTCGCCATGATCGGGGCCGTCGTCGGCCCGCTCGGCGTCCTCGACACGATCCTCGCCTCGTCGCTGGTCGGCCTCGTGCTCGGCACGGCCCAGGCACTCAGCCGCGGTGCCCTCGGCCGCCCGTTCGGTTTTGCCCCGGCGATCGCGGTCGGGACCGTCGCCATCCTCTTCCTGCCGAGGATGTGGCTGCTGCACGTGCTCTAGGCCGTGCCTAACCCTCCGCCATACGCGCCTTGATCACCTCGACCCCGGCGCGCAGCCGCGCGATCGTGCGCGCCTGGCCCACGACCTCGAGGGTCTCGTAGATGCCGGGCGACGCACCGGTACCCGTGACGGAGACGCGCACGGGCTGGGCGAGCTTGCCGAGCTTGAGGTCGTCCAGCGCCTTGCAGGTCGACTCGAACGCGGGCTCGAGGGTCGCTTCGCTCCACTCGTCGAGGGCTTCGAGCGCGGGGATCAGCGCTTCCAGAGGTTCGAGGGCGACCGGGCGCAGGTGCTTCTTCGCGGCGCCCGCATCGATCTCGATCTCGTCGCACAGGACGAAGCGCGCCTTTTCGGCCATCTCGACGAGGGTGTTGCTTCGCTCGCGCAGGAGGTCGAGGGTCCGGTCGAGGTTGGCGTCGCGTTCGACCGCGCGTCCGGCGACGGCATCGAGAAACGGGCTCGCCGCCTCGAAGAGCGCGTCCGCCGGGCATTCCTTGAGGTAGTGCTGGCTCAGCCATTCGAGCTTCTGGAGGTCCGCCTGGGCGCCGGCGCGGCCCACGTGGTCGAGGCCGAAGTGCTCGACGATCTCCGCCCGGGAGAAGATCTCCTGGTCGCCGTGGCTCCAGCCGAGACGCACCAGCCAGTTGAGCATCGCGTCGGGCAGGAATCCGTCCGCCTTGAACTGCTGGATCGAGACCGGGTCCTTTCGCTTCGAGAGCTTGCGACCGCTCTCGGCGACGATCAGCGGGACATGGCCGAAGGTCGGCGGGGCGGCCCCCAGTGCCCGGTAGATCGCGAGCTGGAAGGGCGTGTTGCTGTGGTGGTCGGCGCCGCGGATCGCGTGGGTGATGCCCATGTCGATGTCGTCGACCACGACGGCCAGGTGATAGAGCGGTGTGCCGTCGGTTCGCCGGATGATGCCGTCGCCGATCTCCGAAGCGTCCTGGCCGCTCGGGCCGAAGACCAGGTCGTCCCAGCGAAGCGAGTCGTTCGGGTCGATCTTCAGGCGGACCGCATGCGGGCCGCAGTCCGGACCGAGGCGCGCGTTCCGACAGCGCCCGTCGTAGATCCCCTTGCCGCCGGCCTTGATGTCGGCCTCTCGCCTCGCCTCGAGCTCGTCCCGGGTGCAGATGCAGCGATAGGCCTTCCCCTCTTCGAGAAGCTGCTCGACCACCGCCTTGTGCCGTTCCGCGTTGTCCGTCTGCCGGAGGGGCCCCTCGTCCCAGTCGATTCCGAGCCAGCGCAGTCCGTCGAGGACGGCCTCCTCGGACTCGCGGGTCGACCGTTCGAGGTCCGTGTCCTCGATCCGCAGGATGAAGGCGCCCCCCTGCTGGCGGGTCAGGGCCCAGTTGAAGAGGGCCGTCCGGGCGCCCCCGATGTGGAGGAACCCCGTGGGGCTGGGGGCGAATCGTGTGCGAATGGGGCTCATGGGCCGCGGAGCATATCGCAGCTCTCGTGCGGTCCGGTGCCGTTTCAGCGCACCCCTTGATCGCCGCCGGGCGCGTCTGCTATCCAGCGGCGCGCGCCGCCGCAGTCCTTGCAGAGCCGGCCAAGCCACTGAATTCTCAACCGTTTCGCGCCCCGAGCGCCCCTCGCCTTCGGAGTTCCTCCGGATCCGCCGCCATGCCCGACTTCCGCATCCAGATCGAGCGGCTGACCGACCGCAAGGAGCGCTTCGACTTCGAGGTGCCGGCGGCGTGGTGGATCGCCCGGAACGAGGTCGAAGGCGACGACTCGGTGGTCGTCGAGGCGCCCTTCCGATTCGGCCTGGAGGCGTCCCGGGTTTCCGACGACATCGTGATCGAGGGCGATCTGGAGGGGGAGGTCGGACTCGAGTGCAGCCGATGCGGCAAGCGCTATCCTCACGCGCTTCGCGAGCCCTACCGCCTGGTGCTCGAGCCGCTCGGTGGCCAGGCGCCGGATCCCGAAGGGGAGAAGGGGCTGGCGGAGAACGGGGTGTGCCTCGGGGAGGATCTCGAGGTCGGCTCGTACCGCGGGGCCGTGGTCGGTCTCGACGATTTCTTCGGAGAGGTGATCGCGCTCGCGATGCCGCTCCAACCCCTCTGTGATGAAGATTGCCCGGGACTCTGTGCGCACTGCGGTGCGTCGCAGGACTCCGGTTGTACCTGTGAAGACGAGAAGATCGAATCGCCTTTCGCCGCGCTCGCCGGGCTGAAGGCGGAGCTCGAGTCGGAACGTCGAGACTAGGAATACGACGTAGGGCGGGGGGCCCTGCGAGAACATTCACGACGATGGCCGGCGCCGCCGGCGACAGAAGGAAACGGATCCCATGGCCGTACCGAAGCGAAAGACCTCGAAGGCGCGACGCGACAAGCGCCGCGCACACGACGCGCTCAACACACCGGCGACGAGTGTCTGCCCCCAGTGTGGCGCGCCGAAGGCGCCGCACCGGGTGTGCGGGAGCTGCGGCACCTACAAGGGCCGCACGATCCTCGAGATCGACGACGACTAGTCGCTCCTTCCGGTTGGATAGCGCCCCATGACTCTCGCTCTTCTCTTTCCCGGCCAGGCCTCCCAGGAGGTCGGTATGGGCAGGGACGCGTACGACGCGTCCCCGGCCGCCCGTGCCGTGTTCGATGCGGCGGACGCCGCGCTCGAGTCCGTGCTCGGCGCGAA
This sequence comes from bacterium, assembly GCA_024742285.1. NCBI lineage: Bacteria > bacterium. Next base: position 39,796 of record JANSYR010000017.1, read on the forward strand.
GATCTCGACCCTCTGCTTCGAGGGCCCCGAGGACGAGCTGCGTCGGACCGAGATCCAGCAGCCCGCGATCCTGACGACGAGCATCGCGCTGCTGCGCGCGCTCGAGGAGGCGGCGGGGCCGCTCGATGCGGCCTTCGTGGGCGGTCACAGCCTCGGCGAGTACAGCGCGCTGGTCGCCGCCGGAGCGATCGACTTCGAGGATGCGGTCCGGACGGTGAATCTGCGCGGTCGGCTCATGCAGGAGGCGGTCGCGGAAGGGAAGGGCGCGATGGCCGCGGTCCTGGGTCTGGCGCCCGAGGGTGTGGTCGAGGCCTGCGCCGCCGCAGCCGAGGCGACGGGCCTCGTGGTGACGCCCGCCAACTACAACTCGCCGCAGCAGACGGTGATCGCCGGGGACGCCGCCGGCGTCGAAGCCGCGTGCGAGAAGGCGAAGGAGCTCGGGGCGAAGAAGACCGTGGGTCTGCAGGTCTCCGCGCCCTTCCACTGTGCACTGATGGAACCCGCCGCCCAGAAGCTGGCCCCGGAACTCGGAAGGCTGGTCTTCTCGGAGGCGAATCCGCCGGTGATCACGAATGTCGAGGCGAGTCCGAACGCGGACGCGAGTCGGATCCCCGGCCTGCTCGAGGAGCAGGTGACGGCGCCGGTCCGCTTCAGCGACATGATCGCCACCTTGAAGGCCGAAGGCGTCGACGCCTTCCTCGAGGTGGGGCCCGGCCGGGTCCTCTCGGGCCTGATCGCGCGCATCGAGCGCCGCGCCCGCAGGGCGAACTTCTCTTCTCTCGCGGAGCTCGACGAAGTCCGCGAATTCCTTCAGGGAAACGCCTCCTAGCACCGCTTGGAACGCGATTCCGGACCCCGCCTGAGGTCCACAGGCATGCCGTACGGGGGGTACGGCGCTAGCCTTTTCCACCCATTCAGGACGAAGTCTGTTGGAGGTCCTCGAACCATGTCTCTCGAAGCTCGCGTCACCGATCTGATCGTCGAACAGCTGGGTGTCTCCAAGGAGGAGGCGGTCGCCAACGCGTCGTTCATCGACGACCTCGGGGCGGACTCCCTCGACATCGTCGAACTCGTGATGACCCTCGAAGAGACCTTCGACATCGAGATTCCGGACGATGACGCCGAGAAGATGCAGACCATCTCCGACGCCATCGGCTACCTGAAGGAGCGCGTGGAGGAGTAGGCGCCGCCGCCTCCCGAAGCGCCCTCCGAAGCGCCGCCCCCGACCCCGATGGCGTCGTCGCCCGCCATGCCCGCCGCGCATCGCCGCGTCGTGGTCACCGGTCTCGGCTGCATCACGCCGATCGGCCCCGACGTGCCCTCCACCTGGGATGGCGTCGCGCGCGCCGAGTCGGGCGCCGCGCCGATCACCCGTTTCGACACGAGCGATCTGCCGGTGGGGATCGCGTGCGAGGTGAAGAACGAGCCGCCCCTCGCAGACGTGTCCGCCAAGGACGCCCGGCGACTCGACCGGATCCTGCGCTTCGCGCTCCACGCCGCGCAGCAGGCGGTCGCCGACGCAGCCATCGACTTCGACCGGACCGATCGCGAGCGCGTGATGGTGGCCATCGGCTCCGGGGTCGGGGGCGTCGAGACGCTTTTCGCCAACCAGCGGATCCTCGAGACCAGGGGCGCCCGAAGGGTCTCGCCCTTCGTCGTGCCGTACTCGATCGTGAACATGCCGAGCGGACTGGTCGGCGTGCACTACGGACTCGGCGGTCCGAATCTGTCGCACTCGACCGCGTGCGCGACGAGCAGCCACGCGATCGGTGAATCCGCGGAGGCGATCGCGCGCGGGGCAGCCGACGTCGCCCTGGCGGGCGGTGCGGAAGCGCCGATCGTGCCGCTCTCGATCGCGGGCTTCGCTGCGATGCGCGCGCTCTCCCCGAACCCGGACGCCGCTCGGGCCAGTCGCCCCTTCGATGCGGATCGTGACGGGTTCGTGTTGGGGGAGGGCGCAGCCGTGCTCGTGCTCGAGGCCGAGGAGCACGCGCTCGCGCGGGGTGCCGAGATCCTCGCGGTCGTCGAGGGCTACGGGGCCTCCGCGGACGGCTACCACCTGAGTGCCCCCGACGAGGAGGGGCGCGGTGCCGTGCGCGCGATGCGGAGCGCTCTCGAACGGGCGGGACTCGAACCGGCCTCGATCGATGCGATCAACGCCCACGCGACGGCGACGCCGGCCGGGGATCCGGTCGAGGCGCTGGCACTGCGGACCGTCTTCGGCCCGACGCCGCCGCCGGTCTCGGCGACGAAGTCGACGACGGGCCACCTGCTCGGCGCAGCGGGGGCGCTCGAAGCGATCCTCTCCATCCGGGCGATTCGCGAACAGTGCCTGCCGCCGACCGCGAATCTCGACCGCGTCGCGGACGGCTGCGAGCTCGACCACGTCGTGGGCAAGGCCCGCCCGGCGCGAGTACGGCGGGTCCTGTCGAATTCCTTCGGGTTCGGCGGGACCAACGGTTGCCTGATCCTTGCCGATCCGAACGCCGGAACTGCCTGAAATCCCTGATTTCCTTCGGTTTCGCCGCTATTGTCCGGCTGGATCCGCGCCCCCCCAGACGCCCCGTTTTGTCGCTCCTCCCTTCTTCGCGCGCCGAGCGCCGGCTGGCCCGGATCGGCGTCCGCGAAGACCAGCGTAAGGGTTTCGAAATGTCGCAGTCCGTCACCCCCCATCTCGACCAGACCGATCCCGACGTCGCCCGGTTCGTGCGTCGCGAGGGCCGCCGTCAGGGTCTCTCGATCGAGCTGATCGCGAGCGAGAACTTCGTCTCCGAGGCCGTCCTCGAAGCGGTCGGCTCGGTTCTCACGAACAAGTACGCCGAGGGGTATCCCGGCCGTCGCTACTACGGCGGGTGTGAAGAGGTCGACGAGATCGAGGAGATCGCGATCGAGCGCGCGAAGGAGCTCTTCGGCGCCGACCACGCGAACGTCCAGCCCCACTCGGGCAGCCAGGCCAACGCGGCGGTCTACGAGGCCGTCCTGAATCGCGGCGATACCGTGCTGGCGATGAACCTCGATCATGGCGGCCACCTGACCCACGGCAGCCCCGTGAACTTCTCCGGCAAGCACTTCACGATCGTGCCCTACGGCGTCTCCGAAGCCGACGAGCGGATCGACTATGACCAGGTTCGCGAGCTCGCGCTCAAGAATTCTCCGCAGATGATCCAGTGCGGTGCCACCGCCTACTCACGAACCATCGACTTCGATGCGTTCCGCTCGATCGCCGACGAGGTGGGCGCGGTGCTCTTCGCGGACATCGCGCACATCGCAGGCCTCGTCGCCGCGGGCGTCCACCCGACGCCGGTCGGCAAAGCGCACATCGTCACGACCACGACCCACAAGACCCTGCGAGGTCCGCGCGGTGGCCTGATCCTCTGCGACGAGGACTGGAAGAAGAAGCTGAACAGCGCGGTCTTCCCGGGACTCCAGGGCGGCCCGCTCATGCACGTGGTCGCGGGCAAGGCGGTCGCGTTCAAGGAAGCACTGTCGCCCGACTTCCGCGCCTATGCGGAGCAGATCGTCGCGAACTCGAAGGCGCTCTCGGACGCGGTCCTCGGCCGCGACTTCAAGGTCGTCTCGGGCGGAACCGACAACCACCTCTTCCTGCTCTCGCTGGTCGGACGCGAGGTCACGGGCAAGGCGGCGCAGATCGCCCTCGACGAGGCCGGGATCACGGCCAACAAGAACATGATCCCCTTCGATCCACGCAAGCCGGCGATCACGTCGGGGGTCCGGATCGGCACCCCTGCGGTCACGACCCGCGGCATGCGCGAGGGCGAGATGATCCAGATCGGAGCGTTCCTGGCGCGTGTCCTCGAGGACCACGAGAACTCGGAGCTGCTCTCGACCGTGCGCGACGAGGTCGCGGATCTCTGTCGCCAGTTCCCGCTCTACCCGGCGCGCTGGAACGAGACGGACTAACCCCCTATCGAGGGAAGGCGGGCCGACCCGTGCAGTGCCCCTTCTGCGGAGACGACGGGAATCGGGTGATCGACTCGCGCCTCGCGCGGGACGGCTCCGAGATTCGTCGGCGTCGCGAGTGCGACGAGTGCGGTCGACGCTTCACGACCCGCGAGCGGATCGAGGAGATCCTGCCGCGCGTGATCAAGCGCGACGAGCGGCGAGAAGAATACGATCGCCACAAGCTCCTGCGCGGTGTCGAGCATGCCTGCGTGAAGCGACCGGTCTCGACCGAGGCGGTCGAGCGCCTGATCGAGCGCGTCGAACGCTCGCTCCAGGAGAGCGGTGAACGCGAGGTGACGAGCGAGCACATCGGTCGGCGCGTCCTCGACGAGCTCTCCGCCATCGACGTCCTGGCCGCCGTCCGTTGGGCCTCGGTCTTCCACAACTTCTCGAGTCCCCGGGACTACGAGGCCTTCTTCGAGGAGATCGAGGCGGACAAGGGAGAAGGGGGCCAGGGCGGCGCGAGCGCCGCCGACCGCGCACTCCGGGACGGTCGGTGAGTCCGGCGCGATCCTCGAACGAGCGTGCCGCCCAGCGGGACGAACGGATGCTGCGGGCCGCGTTGGCGTCGGCGCGCCGCGGGGACGGACGCGTCTTCCCGAACCCGAGCGTCGGCGCCGTGATCTATCGAGGCGACCGGATCCTGGGGCGCGGGACGACCGAGCCGCCGCCGGGGAAGCACGCGGAGATCGTCGCCCTCGAAGCCGTTCGGCGACGTCACGGCGAGCGTGCGCTGCGCGGGGCCTCGATCGCGACGACGCTCGAGCCCTGCAGCTTCACGGGGCGAACGGGTCCCTGCGCCGATGCGATCGTCGCTGCGAAGCTCGGTCGGGTCGTCTCCGGCTGCCGTGATCCGCATCCGCGGGTCGGCGGGCGGGGGTTCCGCAAGCTGCGCGCGGCGGGCATCGAGGTCGTGACCGGCCTCCTCGAAGAGGCGTGCCGCTACCAGCACCGCGGCTTCCTCTCGGCCATCGAACGCGGCCGCCCGTGGATCACCCTCAAGCTCGCGACGACCCTCGACGGGCGGATCGCGACGGCGAGCGGCGAATCCCGCTGGATCACCGGCCCCGAGAGCCGCGCCTTCGTGCATCGCCTGCGCGATGCCTCCGATGCCGTCATGGTCGGGTCCGAGACGGCCCTCGCGGACGACCCGCACCTCGACGTGCGCCGGGGCACGAAGTCGCTCCGGACGCCGATCCGCGTCCTGCTCGACGGCCGACTCCGGGTGCCCCTCGAGGCGAAGCTGCTGTCGGACCGGGATGCATCCCGGACCTGGGTCGTGTGCGGCGAGCGGGCGCGTGGTCTCGCCGCGGTCCGCGACGCGGCGGGGCGGGTCCTGCCGATCCGGCGGAGCGGGACAGGGCACGTGGATCTCACGCGGGCGATGTCGACCCTCGCGAAGGAAGGCCTCACGACCGTCCTCGTCGAAGGCGGGGGCGGCCTGGCGGCCGCGCTCCTGCGGGCAGGCCTCGTCGACGAGGTACACTGGATGCTCGCGCCGAAGCTGATCGGCAGCGACGGTCGTCCGGGGCTCGGGCGGCTCGAGCTGCGTCGGCTCAGGGACGCAGTCGCGCTCTCGCCCGAACGGGTGACCCGGCGCGGTGAGGATCTACACGTGCACGCGCTGCTCGCGAAGGGCGGACGCGGGCGAAATCGGAAGGGGACCAGGGGATGAAGGTCGTCGAGCCTTCGATCGATGCGGCGGGTCTGCGGATCGCGTTCGTGGTGTCCCGTTTCAATCACCTGATCTCGATCCGGTTGATCGACGGCGCCCGCGATGCGCTCCTCGAACACGGCGCGCGCGACGCGGACCTGGTCCTCCACTGGGTCGCCGGTGCCTTCGAGATCCCGCAGGCCGCGCGCCGGCTCGCAGAGACCGGGGATTACGACGCGATCGTGACCCTCGGGTCGGTGATCCGGGGAGGCACCCCCCACTTCGACTACGTCTGTGAGGGCGTGACCGACGGGCTGCGGGCGCTGATGCAGCAGAGCGACGTCCCGGTCGGCTTCGGCGTGCTCACGACCGACACCATCGATCAGGCCCTCGCTCGCGCCGGAGGAAGCGACGGCAACAAGGGGGGCGAGGTGGCCCTCGCCGCCGTGGAGCAGGCGCGGCTGATGCAGGCGATCGCCGCGGGAGCGTCGGCATGACCGACGCGGAAGCCAGCGGCGGACGGCACGCGGGCCGCGAGGTCGCGCTCCAGGTGCTCTACGCGATCGATCTCGGGGAGACCGGACCGCGGGATGCCGCCCATGCCCGGGCCGTGAAGGCGGCGGAGGACGCGGCGAGGCCGCCGAGCGCGCCGAGGGCGATGCGACCGGCGCCGCGAAAGACGGCGACGGCGGTCGAGGTCGATGCCGAAGCGGTCGGGACGGGTTCGGTCGGCGACGTCGACCCGCTCGACGCGAGCGGGGAGGCCTTCGATCGGATCGTCGAGCATTTCGACGTGCCGAAGAGCGCGAGGGAGTTCGCGCGGGGACTGGTCGCCGGCGTCGTGTCCCGGGCCGCGGAGCTCGATGCGCTCGTCGGTCAGCATGCCCGCAACTGGCGCGTCGAACGGATGGCCGCCGTCGATCGCAACGTGCTCCGGCTCGGCGCGTTCGAGCTGCGCGAGACCGAGACGCCGGTTCCGGTCGTGATCGACGAAGCCGTCGATCTCGCCCGCCGCTTCGGGAGCGACACGTCGCCCGCCTTCGTGAACGGCGTGCTCGATGCGATCGCGCGGGAGCTGCGCGCCGCATGAGTGAGGTCACCGGATCCGTCGACGTCGTCTTCACGGCGCTCCCGCTCGAGCGGGTCGAGAGCGACGTCGCCGTCGCGGGCTTCTTCACCGACGAGCGTCCGCTGCGCGGGGGGGCGGCCCGCGCCGACTGGCGCCTCTGTGGTGGACTCTCGCGGCGGATCGAGAGCGGCGATCTCTCGGGGAAGAGCGGCGAAGCGATGCTGATCGCCTGTGGGCGCGCGCTCTTCGCGCCCCGGCTCATGCTACTCGGTCTCGGCGAGCGTGGGAGCTACGACCGGCTCCGCGTGAGCGACGAGTTCCGGAGCGCCCTCGAGCGCTGTCGCAAGCTCCGGGTGCCCCGAGTCGCGCTCTCGCCGCTCGGGATCGCGCCCGACGACGTGCCGCGTCACGCCGCCGCCGTCGTCGCCGGGATCATCGGCGCCTGGTCGAAGGTGCCGGATCCGATGACGCTCACGCTCTGCGTACCGCGATCCGAAGTCGCCGGCGTCTATCGCGCCTTCGAGAGCGCTCGCGACGCCGCGGGCGAGACCGGAATTCGGCTCGCCACGGACGATTCCAGTCTGGAAGCACGCTAGCGACGACCGCGCCTCGACCGCGCCAGGAAGAGGCAGGCGGCCGGCAACGTGCGCGCAGCGCCACGAAGAGGCAGGCGGCCGGCAACCTGCGCGCAGCGCCGGAGGAGGACCGCCGCGTCGACCGAGGTACGCGCCCCGACCCCGGCCGAGGTCGCTCGCGGGGCCGAGTCCGGGTCAAGTCCCACCCACGCCGGCCGATTCAGAGAGCGGACGAGCGGCGTGTTCGCGGAGCGGCCATCCCCTCGTCCGGGCGGCGGGGCGTGCGCGTCCCGCACGAGTCGACGGCGCGCGTCGCGCAGGGTGCAGGGGAAGTCATGAGTCTGGTCGGAAATCTCGAGGATCTGAGCCTCGGCGACATTCTGCAGATCATCAGCCTCTCCCAGAAGTCGGGTGTGCTCGCGCTCTCGAGCGATCTCGGGTCCGGTCGCATCGTCTTCCGCAACGGCATGGTCCAGGCGGCCTGCCTGAAGGGACACCCGAACGACCTGCGTGCGCTGCTCGTCGGCGAAGCGGTCATCGATCCCGCCGGCTACGACGCCGCCCTCGCACGCGCGCAGGAACAGGGCATCCCCGTCGAGGACGCCCTTTCCAGCGAAGCATCGATCACCCGCGAGGAGATCGACGCGCTGATCACGAAGGCCGCCGAGAACGCGATCCTCGAGATGTTCTCCTGGCCCTCCGGCGATTTCAGCTTCGACGTTCGCAACGAGCTGGATCCCGAGGATCCCCATCTGATCCTCCCGAACGGAATCAACGCGCAGTACCTGGCAATGGAAGGCCTGCGCATTCGCGACGAACGCGCCCGGGACGGCGGTGGCGAGACCGGCAGTGATCCCGAGGCAGACACGAATCCGAACATCGGGGCCGACCAGGATCCGCTCTTCGGTTCCGACATTCTCGAAGTCGACGAAGGGGGCGGTGAAGACACGCTGCCCGTGCTCGAGGTCGAACCCCTCGATCCCAACGCCCAGACGCTCGGTGGGGCGACGACTCCTGCGGACGTGCTCGTCGAGGGCATTCTGGCTCGTGCCGACGAGACGAGCGAGCTGAGCATCGACGAGATCGCGAAGGCGATGCCGCTGGACAGCGATCCGGTGGCGACGGCGGGGGCCGGCGCGGGGGGCGACGAATCCGTGCCCGGCGCGACGGCGGGTCCGGTCCCCGATCCCGAGCCCCGGGTCCCCGAAGACGAGGTCGAGACGCCGGTCGAGGCTCACGAAGACACGGCGCCGGCGTCCGTGCCCGGAGAGGCCCGGGAGAGCACGCCGGCCGCGCCGGCCCCCGGCGTTCCGGCCTCGGCGCCGGCCGCCAACGCGAGACGCATGCCCGTCGTGCTGATCGATCCGGACGTCACGGTCCTCGAGTGGGTGAAGACCGCGATCGAGGACGACTTCGCGCGCGTCCACATGTTCCAGAAGGCCGATCAGGGTCTGACACGCATCCGGCAGTATCTGATCCGGGGGACGACCCCGCTCGTGCTCGTCTCGCCGGAGACGCCGATCGATCCGCTGTCGGGCATCCACGGCCTCGCCGACTTCGTGAAGCGCCTCAAGTCCCAGTCACCGCGCATCGTCGTGATCGGTCTGCGCGAGGACGATGGCGTGGCGCCGGCGGCGATGCCGGGCGTGCTGAACGGCGTCTTGAGTCGGCCGCCGCGCCGGCTGCTCGCCGACACGCTCTCTCCGGAAAGCACCTCCGCGAGCCAGGGGCTCTCCCGCGCGCTGCTCGAGATCCTCGCCCAGCAGGTCGAGGGAAACGCGAAGGCCCCCAATTCGGCCGAGAGCCTGCGCGGGCTTCGGGATGCGACGGCGCAGCTCCAGGAGGCCTCGTCCCGCGGTGAGATCCTGCCCGTGGTCCTCGACTTCGCGGCCGAGATCTTCGCGCGCGTGGCGATCCTCGTCGTGCGCGACGACGAGGTCTTCGCGGTCGCGGGTCGCGGCTTCTCGAGCCTGGAGGTGGATCCGCTCGGCAGCGCCGAGCCGGTCACGATGCCGACGCCGGATACCGGCTGGCTGCGACGCGTGCTCGACGGGGGCAAGGCCCTCGTGGCCACGCCCGACGAGCCGTCCGATCATCTGCTCCTCGAGAAGCTCGGCGGCGAGGTGCCGCAGAGCGCCTACGTCGGGCCGATCGAGAGCGGCGACGCGGTGATCGCGATGCTCTACGCCGACCAGTCGACGAGCGACGCACCGATGCCGGACACCCACGGCCTCGAGGTCGTGCTGCACCATGCCGGCCTCGCGCTCGACCGGGCCGCCCTCGAGCGGGCGCTCTGGGAAGCCGACGCCGAGGCCCGCTGAGCCTCGCCGGCTCCCTCTCCGGCACTGGAATCGCCGGATTCGCAGGGGAAAGCCCTCGCTGCGGACGTTCCCGAAACCATCGCGTTTTCGCGGGATTTCGCGAATCCGGTGCGCGGGCGCGTTCTCAAGAGTGCGTCTCATTTGCCGATACGAGTAGGCAAATCCGTCCGCGCGTGGACCCGCGTCCGGGAGACGACTTTTGCAGCGAATTCTGATCGTAGAGGACTCGGCGACGATGCGATCGCTCCTGGCCTCGAGCCTCGAGGACCTTCCGGCCCCCACGAAGATCGTGGAGGCGGAGAGCGGTTTCGAAGCCCTGCGGTTCCTGCCGCGGGAGGACTTCGACCTCGTCGTCACCGACATCAACATGCCCGACATCAACGGGCTCGAGCTCGTGTCGTTCATCAAGAACAACGAGAAGTACGCCTCGATTCCGCTCGTCATCGTTTCGACGGAGGGCAGCGAGCGCGATCGCGAGAAGGGACTCGACCTCGGTGCCGACGCCTATCTCGTGAAGCCCTTCGATCCGGACGATCTGCGACGGGTCGTGATGGACCTGCTCGACACGAGCGGGAGCGAGGGGTAGCCCGACTTGGCCGCACGCCGTTCGAGCAAGCAGGGTGCGAAGGGGTCGCCCGCCGAAGGGAAGGCCACGACCGGCGCGCCGGAAGGCGCCGCCGGCGGTCCGGCCGCGTCGAACGAGAACCACGAGTTCGTCGCGGAGGCCGAAGAGATCCTCGAGCGCATGCTCGAGGACCTCGCCGAGCTCCATGATCAGCGACACGAGAGTGCGTCGGGTGAGGTCGATCCCGACCTCGTGAACCAGATCTTCCGCTCGGCCCACTCGCTGAAGGGCCTCGCAGGGATGTTCGGCCTCGACGCCATCAGCGAGCTCTCGCATCGCCTCGAAGACATTCTCGACGGACTGCGACTCGGCAAGGTCGCCTTCGACTCGCCGGCCGTCGACCTCCTCGACGATGGCGTATCGCTGCTCACCACGATGATGACGCGGCTCGAGCGGGGCGATGCGAACGGGGACGACGAGGTCGAGATGGCGCGCGGGTTCGTCGCGCAGATCGACGCCGCGATCGCCGGTGCAGTCCCCGAACCCAGCGACGACCTCGAGTCGCTCGACCTCGACGCATCCCTCCTGCGCGCGCTCACCGAATACGAAGAACACCGCCTGAAGGAGAACCTGCGACGGGGGCGCCACCTCGCGCTCGTCGATTCGACCTTCGAGATCGCCGCCTTCGAGGAAGGTCTGTCCGAGCTCTCCGCCGCCGTTCGCGAGGTCGGAGAGGTCGTCTCGACCCTGCCTTCGCCGGGGGATGCGCCCGAGAGCCAGATCCGCTTCTCGCTTCTCGTCGCGACGAGCGTGGACGCCGCGCGCCTCGCTTCCCGTCTGGACTTTCCCGATACCGAGGTCCATCTAGTGAAGGAGGGCGACGCATCGGCCGAGGCCCCGCCCGCCGAGTCTCCGGCGCCTCCGTCGGACGCGTCGCAGCCGGCCTCGACCGAAGCGCCCGCGCCGGCGGGGCCTTCGGCGTCCGAGCCGTCGCCGCCGGCCGATGGAGGCGGCGACGCACCCGAGATCGAATCCCTGCGCTCCATCAGTGACACCGTCCGCGTGGACATCCGCAAGCTCGACGAGCTGATGAACCTCGTCGGCGAGCTCGTGATCCAGCGCAACGCCATCGGCACGGTCGCTCAGCGCCTGACCGAGGACGTCGCGACGGCGCGGATCGGCGCCGAGCTCGCGAAGACCCACAAGGCGCTCGACCGAAAGCTCAAGGAGCTGCAGACGGGTGTCCTCGACGTTCGCATGGTTCCGCTCCGACAGATCTTCGAGAAGCTCTCCCGGGTCGTGCGCCGCCTGCGCCGGGACCTCGGCAAGGAGGTCGACCTCGAGTTCGTCGGCGCCGACACCGAGCTCGACAAGCTGATCGTCGAGCAGCTCGTCGACCCGCTCGTCCACATCGTGCGCAACGCGTTCGATCACGCGCTCGAGACGCCCGAAGAACGCACGGCGGCGGGCAAGGACCCGCATGGACGAATCACGGTCGCCGCGTCCCAGCGCGGGAACCACGTCGTGATCGAGGTGCAGGACGACGGTCGCGGTATGGATCCGGCGGCGATTCTCGAGAAGGCGATCGCGCGGGGGCTCGTCGCGGAGTCGGATCAGCTCTCCGAGAAGGAGATCCTCAATCTCGTCTTCGAAGCGGGTCTCTCGACGGCATCCCAGATCTCGGCGACCAGCGGCCGTGGGGTCGGCATGGACGTCGTCCGGAACAACCTGGCGGAGATGGGCGGCATGGTCGATCTGGCGTCGACGCCGGGACGCGGCACGACGGTCACCATCACGCTTCCGATCACCCTCGCGATCATCCAGGCGCTGATCGTCGCCATCCGCGAGGAGCGCTTCGCGATCCCGCTGAACTCGGTCCTCGAGACGATGGTCGTGGAGCCTGATCAGATCGGCAGGAGCGAGGGACGCGAGGTCCTGAACCTGCGCGGTGAGCCCCTGCTGCTCCGCCGTCTCGGTGAGGAGTTCGAGATTCCCTGCGCCGGACCCGAGGAGCGCCAGTTCGTCGTCGTCCTCGGCATGGGCGAGCAGCGCCTCGGTCTGCTCGTCGATCGGCTCGAAGGGCAGCAGGACACGGTGATCAAGCCCATCAAGGGACCGCTCCAGCAGATTCGCGGCATCGCCGGCGCGACGGAGCTCGCCGATCGGGGCGCGATCCTCGTGATCGACGTGTCCGCGATCGTGGGCGACGTCATTCGTCGAAGGGAGGCCGCGTGAGCGAGTCGACGACGACGGAGGCGATGGGCGGTGCGGATTGGGAGAGCCTGGCGCGAGGCGCGGCGAGCGACTTCCGGGGCGAGGGCGAAGAGAGCGTTTTTCTCTTGCGCGAGCTGCTGGTCTTCGGGCTCGATCGATCCGCCTACGCAGTTCCGGTCGAGCGCGTCCGCGAGATCGTTCGCATGCGCGAACTGACGATGATTCCGCGCGCGCCGGCCTGGCTACTCGGCGTCGTCGCCCTGCGCGGCGAGGTGGTCGAAGTCGTCGACCTGCGCCGGCGGCTGGGGCTCGGTGCGTCGATCCCCGATCGGTCGAATCGGATCATCGTGCTCCACGGCGACGCCGATCGCGTGACCGGCCTGCTCGTCGACTCCGTGAGCGAGGTCTATCGCATCGCCGACGAGGCCGTTCTTCCGGCGCAGGGCCTCGACACGCCGAGTGTGTCCGAAGTCTGTCCACGCGGCGACGAATTCGTCTCGATCCTCGACGTGGATCGCGCGCTCGGGGGGGCCGATGTCTGATCGGGCCATCACGCGGGGGGAGGGCGCCCATGGTTAGCGCTGCGCACTCGATCCACGAAGGGTCGACGGTGAACCTCGCCTGCTTCGAAGTGAAGGAGCAGATCTACGCGCTCGAGGTCGCGACGGTTCGGGAGATCGTGCGGATCCAGGAGATTACGCCGCTCCCGAATGCACCGGCGCTGATCGAGGGCGTGGTCGACCTGCGTGGCGCCGTGATTCCCGTCTTGGACCTGGCGAAGGTCCTCGGACGCGGCAGCACCGACGGCGGCCTGAACGCGCGCATCGTCGTGCTCGAGATCGACGGACTGGTGCTCGGGCTCCAGGTCGATGCCGCGACCGATGTCCTGACCCTCGACGCAAGCCGCCTGGAGGACGTGCCCGTGCTCGCGACTCATGCCGGCTACGACGCGGTTCGTCACGTGGTTCGCCGTGACGGCGAGGCCCCGGTCATGGTCCTGTCCCTCGAGACCCTCGTCGAGAGTGTCTACCGATCCGCCCTGCGCAAGCAGGCGGACCAAGGAGAGATGCGTTGAGCGCCCCTCGAGACGATGCCTTCGAAGTGCAGCCCGCGGTGGTCGATCCGACCGTTCGCAGCCGCAACCGGCTGCTGGACCTCTGCCTTCCGCTTCCCCTGTCGCTCGCGACGGCCGGCTGTGTCGCCGCGCTCTTCGAGGCCGACGTCGTCGAGTGGTTCGCGCTCTCGATCGGCTACGCGTTTCCGGGAGTCGTCGGCTGCAAGCTCGCCCAGCGCGCCGCGGACATGCGTTCGCCCCATACGATCCCGCTGCAGGTCCACCGCACGATTCTGATCGCGAGCCTGATCGCCGTCGTGCTCGCCCCCGCTCTGGTTTCGCTCGTCGGTTCGGGCGGCTGGCTCTCGCCGATCGTGCTTCGCAGCGTCGCGCTCTACGCCGTTCTGAACGCGGTGGCCGTTTCGCAGGTCGCCTTCTATCGAGCCCGTAGACGACTCCGAAACGTACGGCGCGCGCCCCTCGCCGGACACGCGCCGTCTCGAGAGGCCGATCGTCCGCGCATGGTCAGCCGCTTGAAGGTGGCGATCGTGGCACCCGCCATCGCCGGAATGCTCCTGCTCCTCGACGTGGCCGGGCACCTCGCGCTTCGCGATGCCGCGACGCGAACGCTCGCCTTCGCCGAGGCCGCCGGTGAGGCGATCGCGAAGGCGGAAGGCTCGCTCGCCCAGCGCGCCGAGGCTTCGCTTCCCGCGTCGGCGTTTCGTCCCGGCAAGGTCATCGTCGTTCCCCTCGCATCGGACGAGCTCGAGGCGGCGGCGATGAAGGACGTTCCGGAGGCGTTCGTGATCGCCGTCGACGCGGCTCTCGCGCAGGGAGAGGTCGCCGGCGAGATCCGACTGCGAGATGGCCGCGGCGTCGGTCGGTTCCAGACGGGCGGGGACGGGCAGCCGTTCGCCGTCTTCGTCGCGCCCGAAGAGGCGGGGACGGCGATCTTCGGCGGCATCTGGGTCCTGCTCGCCTCCGGGATCCTGATCGTCTTCTTCGCCGCCCGTGTCGGCAACGACCTCGACCGCTCGATCGCCCATGTCCGGACCCATGCCGATCGTCTCGCGGAGGGAGATCTCAGAAGCGAGGGCGTGAGCGTGATGGACGACGAGCTCGGGGCGCTCGAGCTCGGGCTGGTCCGCACCGCGAACAGCTTCCGTTCGACCCTGGACGCCGCGCGCAATGCGGCGGAGGGGGTCGAATCGACGATCGCCGAGCTCGGGTCGGCGCTCGGTGGCATCGTCGAATCCAGCAACGCCCACGCACGCCAGATCGAGGAGGTCCACGCCCTCGTGGCCTCGATCAGCGACCGGGTCGGCGAGGCCCAGGGGAGCGCCACGGCGCTCACCGCCGTGATCGACGAGTCGAGCAACTCCGTGCTCGAGCTGGGCGCGGCCGGGGACGAGCTGAACGAGACGGCCTCGGTCCTGACGTCGAAGGTCGATGCCGTTTCCGATTCCCTCGAGCAGATGGTGCGGAGCGTGAAGCAGGTCGGCGCGACGACCGACCGCCTCGCAGAAGCCTCGGAAGAGACCTCCTCCAGCATGGAAGAGATGGCCAGCGCCATGCGTGCCGTCGACACCTCGGCCGAGACCACCGCCAGTCTCTCCCGGGACGTGGTCGACAAGGCGGAGCTCGGTCAGGCGAAGGTCGTGCAGACGATCGCGGGCATGGAAGCGATTCGTGAGGCGACCGATGCGGCGGAGAGCGTGATTCGCGGCCTCGGCGCGCGGACCAAGGAGATCGGCGGCATTCTCGACGTGATCGACGACGTCGCGGACGAGACGAACCTGCTCGCGCTGAACGCCGCGATCATCGCTGCGCAGGCCGGAGAGCAGGGCAAGGCCTTCTCGGTCGTCGCGGACGAGATCAAGGAGCTGGCCGATCGCGTGCTCGCGAGCACGAAGGAGATCGGAGGGCTGATCCGCGCCGTCCAGGAGGAGAGCGAGAACGCCATCGGGGCGATCGAAGCGGGCTCCGCCAGCGTGATGGGGGGGGTCGACCTCTCCGCAGAGGCGGGCCGGACCCTCGAGGAGATCACCGATGCCAGCCGCGAGGCCGGCACCCGGATCAGCGAGATCGTGAACTCGGTCCGCGAGCAGACGAAGGCCGCGTCCCACGTGGTGGCGCTGATGGAGAAGGTTCGGGAGTCCGCCGACCAGATCGGCGAGTCGAGCAGCGAGCAGGATCGCGGCAACGAGATCGTCTACCGCTCGGCGCTCACGATGCGCGAGGTCGCGCAGCAGGTCCGTCGCACGACCGAGGACCAGGCGGCGGGATTCGGCCGGATCCGTGAGAACGTACACGGTGTGCGCGGTGCCGTCGAGCAGATCACCGGATCACTCGGTGACCAGTCCGCAGCCTGCGAGCAGGTCGCCACGGTCCTCGCGGACGTGGCCGAAGGCAGTCGCTCGAACGAAGAGACCGCACGACGGGTCGACGAGGCGATGCGCACGCTGGTCGGTCAAGCACAGGTATTGCGCGGGAACGTCGAGCGCTTCCGCTGCTAGGTACGAGCCCGGAGCGGAGCTCCGGGAGGGGGAGAGAGAAGATGGTTGCTGGATGTCCCAAGTGTGGTGCGCGCTACCGCGTCGACGCGGATCGAATCGGTCCGGACGGCGCGAAGCTGCGCTGCACGAAGTGCTCGGCGGTCTTCCTCGTGCGCGCGCCCCGGGTGGCCGCCGAAGCGGAGCCTGTCCCCCAGCCCGTCGTGGCCGCCGAAGCGGAGCCTGCCCTCGAGCCCGTCGGGGCCGCCGCGCCGACACCGACACCGACGCCCGCACCCGTCGAGGCAGCGGCACCGTCTTCGCCGATGGAGTCGAGCGTCGCGGACGCGCCATCGGCTCCGTCCGAGCCGATGGCACCCGCCGATCGGGAGCGCCTCGTCTTGATCGCCGATCCCGACGACGCGCGCGGCAAGGCGAGCGCCGACGCCGTCGAGCGCTGGGGGCTGCAGCCCCATCTCGTGCAGGACGGTGTCGAGGCCATGCTCGCGATCCAGCGCATGCTGCCGCGGGCCGTCGTGCTCGACGCCGCGCTGCCGAAGATGTTCGGCTTCCAGGTCTGCGAGGTCGTCAAGCGGAACGAGAGCCTGCGCGAGACCGTCGTCGTGCTCGTCGGCGCGATCC
Source organism: bacterium (assembly GCA_024742285.1). NCBI lineage: Bacteria > bacterium. The sequence continues at coordinate 56,345 of JANSYR010000017.1, forward strand.
ACCACCAGGATCGCTACCGCCGCGCCCCGGCCGATCTCTACGGTGCCGACGTCTACATCGAGCAGCCGGACCTTCCCGATGGCCTGCAGGCGATCCTGCGCGAGGGCGGACTGCCGATGGGAGGCGGTTCGGCCGCTCCTTCGCCGCCGCCGTCGATCGAGGAGGCCCCCGCGCCGGTGCCCGAACCGGTCGCCGACGCACCCGAGCCGCCGGAGCCGAGCTTCGAGACGCCGGGCGAGGAGCTGGACCTCGACTTCGTCTCCGAGCCGCCGGCGGCCCCGGAGCTGATCCTCGACGAAGCCCCGGCGGCCTCGGAGCCGGTCCTCGAGGAAGCCCCGGTCGAGACCGAGGCGCCGGCGCCCGCCGCGGACGAGGATCCGGAGACGACCGAGGAGCGTGAACGGGCGCTGCGGCTCGCGCGCATCGCCGTCTCGGAGATGCTCCTCTATCAGCCGGAGAAGTTCGAGCAGGCGAGTCGCGACGGGAACCTCGAGCAGGCCCTCGATCTCGAGATTCAGGAGGCGCGTGCGCTGCTCCGCCAGCGGATCCGCGAGGACGTGCGCGAGGAGACCGACTTCATCATGGACGAGCTGAATCGCGTCGCCGCGGAACGGAACGGTCAGGGATGACCGGCGGCGTCTCTCGCGAAGAACGCGCGGCGATCCTCGAAGGCCTCGAGAGCGCCGACGAGGAAGTGCGCCGTCTCTCGGTGGAGCAGCTCCTGCTGCTGCCGGCCGACGAGGCGGCGGCCCGACTCTGCGAGTCTCTGGGCGACCCGGGATGGCGCGTCCGCAAGGCCGCCGTCGCGAGGCTCGTCCGCCGTCGCCACGACCCGAAGGTGCAGGCGATGCTCGTGGCGTCCCTCGCCGATGGCGACAACCCGGGTCGGCGCAATGCCGCGTTCGAAGCGCTGGTGGCCTGCGGGTCCGGCGTGACGCCGCGGCTCGTCGGCGAGATGACGAGTGACGACGTCGACGTGCGGAAGCTCGTGGTGGACGCGCTGGCGGCGATCGGGGATCCCGAGAGCCGGGCGCCGCTCGGCAGCGCGCTCGCGGATCCGGATGCGAACGTCCGTGCGGCGGCTGCGGAGGCCCTCGGCGTCGTCGGGGGCGTGGACGAGATCGGCAGCCTGCTCGACCTGGTCACCGCGCAGGACGAGGACGTCCTGGTTCGGCTCTCTGCCTTGCGCGCGCTCTCTCGGATGGAAGCGAGCGTCGGGGTCGCGAGTCTCGGAGACGCCCTCGAACAATCGCTGCTGCGACCCGCCTGCTTCGAGCTTCTCGGCTTCTCGGCGGATCCCGAAGCGATCGAGACGCTGATCAAGGGGCTCGCGAGCGGGAGTCGCTCGAGTCGCGAGGGGGCGATGGGGGCGCTGCTCAGGACGCTGTCGCGATTCGACGCCGACGAGCACGATCGTCTGATCGAACGCCTGCGGGCCGCTGCGGCGGCCAACGAACGCCTCGTCGAGCTCGGCTGTGAACGTCTCGTCCAGGCGGATCTCGGCAGCCGGATGGTTCTGATCCAGTTCCTCGGGCTGCTCGCCGACACGCGCGCGATCGTGCCGATTCTCGAGTCGGGCCGCGACGAGGCGGTCGAGGAGCTCGCCGACCGGACCCTCGAATCCTTCGGCAGGGTCCTGCCGGAAGCCCTCGAACCGACCTGGTCGGACCTGCCCTTCGATCTGAAGACCCGGGCGTGTGCCGTGCTGGGACGGGTCCGTGGTGAGGTGGCCGAGCGTCTGCTCGCGGACGCGCTCGCCGAGGGCGATCCCGGGCTTCGCTGCATCGCCGCGACGGCGCTCGGGCAGGGCGGCTTCTTCGATCGGATGCCGGAGCTCGTGCGTCGACTCGAGGGCGCAGCGCGCGAGGCGGAGGTCGACGGAGAGGACGAAGTCGACGTGGTGGTGCGCGCGATCGTCGCCCTCGCGGAACATCCCGAGGCGATCACCGCGGGCGTGGACGCCCAGCTCGTGGGGATGCTGTCGAGCCGACTGGCCGGTGCACCGGAGCCCGTTCGGCTCGCGATCGCCAAGGTGCTCGCGAAGGTCGGGCAGGACGAGGACGAAGAGATCATCGGCTTCCTGCTCAAGGACGCCGCCCCGACGGTTCGCCGCGCGGCGGTCCAGGCCCTCGAACGCTTCGATTTCGAGCGGGCCCGGGACGCGCTTCGAGTCGCCCTGGTCGACGAGTCGAGTGCCGTCCGGATCGCGGCGGCGACCGTGCTCGGCCGATCCGATCGCGACGAGGCGGCGGAAGACCTGGCCCGGCAGATGGGGGACGAGGACGAGCGGGTGGTGGCGGTGGCGCTTCGCTCGGTGGGCCGGTTGCATCGCGGACGGGGCCTGTCTTCCGGGCGCCTCGAAGATCTGATCGGTCCCGCGCTCGATCGTGAGCCGCTCGTGGCGCTCGCCGCCCTGGAGGCGCTGATCGAAGTCGGAGGCGAGTCGGCGGCGCGACTCGCGCTCTCGGCGATCCAGCGTCCCGAGGCGGACGTCGTTCGCGCCGTGGTCGCGTGCGCCGGTGCCCATGGCGACGAGCGTTCGCTCGCCGAGCTCCTTCCGTCGGTCGCCCATGCGGACTGGGCGGTTCGCGCCGAGGTGGTGCAGATGGTGTCCGACCGCGCCTACCGGAAGGGATTGCCCGCGCTCCTTCGAAGGCTCGAGGTCGAGGACGACGCGTTCGTGCGCGAGGCGATTCTGAGAGCCGTCGGAAGGCTCGAGGAGTAGTCGAAGGCGATGCTGGACGATGCCAGGACGCTCGCGCTGTCGGACGCCGAGTTCCGCATGTTCGCGGATCTCATTCGGAGCCGTTGCGGACTGAACTTCGACGAGGACACGCGCTTCCTCGTGGAGAAGCGCCTGGCACGTCGCCTGGAGGAGTCGGACGCGGTCAGCTTCGCGTCGTACCTCTACGAGTTGCGCCACGGCGCCAATGCCGAGGCGGAGTTCTCGCAGCTCGTCGACCTGCTCACGACGAACGAGACCTACTTCTTCCGCGAGCGGTCGCAGCTGAACGCGCTGATCCACGAGATCATTCCGGAGGTGCGCGCCAGCCGAATGGCCCGGACCCGGCCGGTGTCGATCTGGTCGGCGGGATGTGCCAGCGGAGAAGAGCCCTATTCAATCGTCATGATGGCGCTCGAGGCGAATCTGCTTCCCGGGCAGGACTTCCGGATCTACGCGTCGGACATCTCGAAGGCGGTGCTCGCGAAGGCCCGCCGCGGCATCTACCGCGAGGCGTCGTTCCGCGAGACGGATCCGTCGACGCGCATGCACTACTTCGCGGAGAAGGACGGACTCTTCCGCATCTCCGACGAAGTGAAGCGACACGTCGACTTCGTGCACATGAACCTGCTCGATCCGGCGAAGACGAGTCTCCTCGGTACGATGGACGTCATTCTCTGTCGGAACGTGATCATCTACTTCGACCTCGAGACCAAGAAGCAGGTGATGGCGACCTTCCACGACAAGCTCCGGCCCGGTGGCTACCTGCTCCTCGGTCACTCCGAGTCACTGATCAACGTGACCTCCGACTTCGAGCTGAAGCACTTGAGTCGGGATCTGGTGTATCGCCGGCCGGTTCCGGGTGAGGAGAAGGAGGACGCCTTCCACGCCCTCGCGCGCGTGGGGATCGCGGAAGGCGAGACCGACGGGTCGGAGCTGCCCTGATGGAGCGTCGTGGCCCCGTCAGGATTCTCGTCATCGACGACTCGGCCTTCTCGCGTCAGACGATCACCCGGATGCTCGAAACCTCTCCGCTGGTCGAGGTGGTCGGCTGCGCGCGGGACGGCGAGGACGCGCTTCGCAAGACCCTCGAGCTCGAGCCGGACCTGATCACGCTCGATCTCGAGATGCCGCGCATGGACGGCTTCACCTTCCTGCGGTTGGTCATGGCGAAGCGCCCTACGCCCGTCATCGTCGTCTCCGGGCGGGCAGGGGAGGACGACGTCTTCAAGGCCCTCGACCTCGGCGCCGTCGATTTCATCGCGAAGCCCACCGCGCGCGCTGCGCTCGATCTCCAGACCATCCAGGACGCGCTGATCCGGAAGGTCCACGCGACCCGCGACCTGCGGATCGACAAGGTGTCGGAGCGGATCCAGGCGGCCCCGCCGATTCTGGCCGATCGAGCCGCTCGGCGTCCGTCGGTCCGACCGGACGCGCGGCTACCGATCGTCGCGATCGGATCGTCGACGGGAGGGCCCGCTGCCCTGATGCAGACCTTCGGGGCGTTCACCGACGTCCCGCCCTGCGCCTTCTTCGTTGCGCAACACATGCCGCCCGGTTTCACACGCGGCTTCGCAGAGCGCCTGGATCGGCTGACGCCCTTCCGGGTCCGGGAGGCAGTCGGGGGTGAGGCGCCGGAGCCGGGCACGGTGCTGATCGCGCCGGGCGGAAAGCACATGGAGCTCGAGGCCCGCGGGAATCGGGTCGTGACCGTGCTTCACGACGACGACGGGCGGGACAAGTACACGCCTTCCGTCGATCGACTCTTCATCTCTGCAGCCAAGGTGTATGGAGATCGCCTCGTCTGCGTCGTCCTCACGGGAATGGGGGACGACGGCCGCGAAGGCGCCTGTCAAGTCAAGGCTGCCGGAGGACGAGTCATAGCGGAGTCCGAAGAGACGGCGGTGATCTACGGGATGCCGAAACAGGTGGTGAACGCGGGCGTGGCCGATGCGGTCTTGCCGCTGCAGGAGGTGCCCACCGCCGTCCAACTGGGGATCGGAGAGATCCGGGCCCACCAGACGAGAGACCGAGGTCGCGGATGAGCGAGACGGACGAGGCCCAGGGGAACGATCGCGGGGAAGCCGTGCTGGCGATCTTCCAACGAGGCGCCGAATTCACGAAGCAGATCCTGGACGAGAACACGCGCCTCCGGCGTGAGCTCTCGGAGGTTCAGCTGCGCCACGGACAGGCCGCCCAGAGCGATGCCGAGTGGGACAAGCTCCGTTCCGAGCTGATCTCGAAGATCGAAGAGCTCGAGAGCCAGAACGAGGACATCCTGGAACAGCTGCGCTCGGTCGAAGGCGAGAATCTTCAGTTCGCCGAGCGCTACGTGGAGGTCGAGGAGGAGAACAACAACCTCGCGAACCTCTACGTCGCCAGCTACCAGCTCCACTCGACCCTCGACCCGAGCGAGGTCGTGAAGGTCATCCTCGAGATCGTGATCAACCTGATCGGCGCCGAGATCTTTGCCGTCTACGTCTCGGAAGAGGGGTCCGACGAGCTGCGACCGGTCGCCGCCGAGGGCGAGGTCGTCGCGCGCTTCCCGGTGCTTCACGTCGGTGAGGGCCTCGTCGGCAAGAGCGTCGCAGAGGGCGAGGTCCAGCTGGGCGACCCCGGCGTTTCGGGCGGCGCGCCGAGCCACGGGGGTGAGCCCGTCGTGTCGATCCCGCTCCGCGTTGACGACAAGCCCGTGGGCGCCATCGTGATCTACAAGCTGCTCCAGCAGAAGGACGGCTTCTCGGCCCTCGACAACGAGCTCTTCACCCTGCTGGCCGGGCACGCGGCGACGGCGATCTTCGCGTCCCGACTCTACGCGCAATCCGAGCGGAAGCTGAGCACCATCCAGGGGTTCATCGATCTGCTGACGAAGTGACGTTTGCGATGGACGACGGCGAACGCGCACGAATTTCGAGTGAGGTGTAGGACATGGCGGGTCAGCGAATCCTGATCGTCGAAGACAGTCCCACGATGCGGCAGCTGCTGGTCTTCGCGCTGAAGCGCATGAAGGGCGTCGACATCGTCGAAGCGCAGGACGGCATGGACGGCTTGCGCAAGGTCACGAGCGACCACTTCGACCTCGCGTTCGTCGACATCAACATGCCGGTCATGGACGGACTCAAGCTGATCAGCCTGATCCGCGGCGAGCAGAACCTCGCCGACATGCCGATCTGCGTGATCACGACCGAGGGTGCCAAGGAGGATCGCGAGCGCGCGATCGGCCTCGGCGCCAACGAGTATCTGACGAAGCCGATCCAGGCGAACAAGGTCCTGGCCGTCGCGAAGTCGCTCCTCAAGCTCGACGGCTGATCTCCGGTCGCGAACGTGCTCCTCGAGCTCGAGGGCTGATCTCCGGTCGCGCAGACCGCGCTCGCGTGCGGGGGAGCCCCGACCGCGCGCCCGACCCGACGACGCATGCTATCCCTCTCGCATGCCGCATTCCGGGCGTTCCCTCCTTCCCTTGGCCACGGCCGCCTGCCTGGCCCTGCTTCTCGCGTCGATCACGACGGGCTGCGGCTACCGGAGCCTCGGCGCGGCGTCCCCGACAGGGCGAGACGGAGAGGCCCAGGCGACCGTCGCGGTGGTCGCGCTCCGCAACGATTCTCCGGAGCCCTGGATCGACCGCGTCGTGACCGATGCGCTCCGGCGCGAGCTCGGTCTGCGCGGCGCGCTTCGACTCGAGGCCGACCCGAAGCGGGCCGACTACGTCCTGCGCGGTCGCGTCCTGCCCCTCGACCTGCGTAGCAACAGCTTCTCGAGCTTCGTCGTCGCCCTCGAGTACCAGGTCACGCTCCGTCTCGAGCTCGAGCTGCTCCGCAAGGAAGGGGACGTGATCCGGCTGCCCGCGCGGGCGCTCTCGGAGAGCGACGTCTATCTGGCGAGCCAGGACATCGAGGTCACCCGCACCAACCGGCTCGAAGCGCTGAGACACCTTTCGGACGTGCTCGCGACCCGGATCGTGGATCGGGTCGAGTTCCTGTCGGCGCCGCGCGCCGAGCCGACGACCGCGCCCGCGGGAGGAACCGGCGGATGAGCATCGCGAAGGTCCAGGGCGAGCTCGCGAAGGGCCACGTCCGCCCGGCCTACCTGCTCGCGGGGAGCGAGCCGCTCCTGCGGGACGATGCCCTGGCCGCGATCGAAGAGACGGTCCTCGGGAGCGGTCCGCGCGATTTCAATCTGGACCGCCTCGAGGTCGGGCCGGCGACGCCGGGACGTCTGGAAGAGGCGCTCGCGACGCTGCCGGTGATGGCCGAGCGCAGGCTCGTCGTCGTGCGCGAAACCGAGGGCCGCGGGCCGAAGCTCGACGCGAGCTGGGGGGCAGCGATCGAGGGTTACGTCGCGGACGCGGACCCCGATTCGCCGAGCGTGCTCGTGATCGTCTGCGCCAAGGCAGACAAGCGCAACAAGTGGGTCAAGGCCTTCAAGGACCCGGCGATCCTCGTCGAGTGCGAGGCGCCGAAGAAGGCCCGGGAGCTCGCCGGCTTCCTCGCTGCGGAGGCGAAGTGGCAGGGCGTCGATCTCGATCCGGAGGCCGCCGCGCTCCTCGCCGACCGCGTCGGGCCGCAGCTCCTGCTGCTCCGGCAGGAGATCGAGAAGGCCAGTCTCCTCGCGGGCCCGGGCGAGACGGTGACCCGGAAGCACGTCGAGGCGACCGTGGCGACGGTGGCCGAGGAGCCGATCTGGGACCTGACGGACGCGATCGGGCAGGGGCGAACCGCCGAGGCCGTCGATCTGCTGTCGCGATTGATCGCCCAGGGCGCGGCGCCGCCCGCGATCCTCGGGGCGCTCGCCTCGCACTTCCGGCGGTTGGTCCGCGTCGGCCACGGCGAGTCCGTCGCGGGACCGCCCTTCGTCGTCAAGAAGCTGACCGCACAGGCGCGCCGCTATCCCGCGCGGCGACTCGTGACGTGTCTGCGCGCGATCCACCGCGCCGACGTCGAGCTCAAGGGCGCGAGCGTGATGCGATCCGAGCGGGCACTCGAACAGTTGGTGCTGGGACTGGCGAGTTAGGGCCGGGGGCGGAAGGGCCGCGAGGGCGGCCGTGCGCGAGCGGCCGGCGCCCGCCGTGGCAGGCGCGGCGGGCAGGAGCGCCCGCGTCTACGCGGACTTCACCGCGTTCAGGCGCTTGGCGAGGCGACCGACGCTGCGGTCGGCGCGCTTCTTCGGGATGACGCCCTTGGTCGCGGCGCGACGGATGGCGCGCTCGGCGTCGGCGTAGGCCTGGGTGGCCTTGTCGGCGTCACCCGACTCGAAGGCCTCGCGGCAGCGCTTCACCACGGTCCGCATCTGGGTGCGGATGTGCTGGTTGCGCTTGCGGCGGGTCTCGGACTGGCGGATTCGCTTGAGAGCGGACTTGTGGTTGGCCAACGTGGCCTCTCCTTGCTTGTGGGCGCGGCATCATAGGCGCGGTCGCCCCTGTCGTCGAGGGTGGTCCGATCGGGAGGAGAACCCATCACAATCCGTGTAGAGGATCCCCGCGAGGGGAGGGGGGCCGGTCCGATCGGCCCGACGGCCGGGCAGGGCGGCCCGGTGTCGGGTCCGGTCTTCAGCCGAGGCCCCGGAGCGCCGATGTTCCTGACCGAATCCATCCGTTCGGAGGGGGCTTCGGTTGTCCAGTCGCCGGTCTACTGCATGTTGGCTCATCGGGCTCACGAGCCTGTTCCTCGCCCTGGCGGCGGGCTCGCCCGCCCTGTCCGAAACGCCCGGCGGGCTGGCGGCCTCGGTCGACCCCGCGGACGATCCGTGGCTCACGGACCAGGCCCCGGTCGTGGCGAAGCCCGTCGAAGTCGCCCGGGAGCGGGTCGCGGCGGCCTGGAACGACGCCGCCGAGACTCCGCATGCACGAGCGGCGGCGCTCCGCCGCGCTCGACTCGAGTACGGCCTCGGGGACCTCGTCGGCCCGGCGATGGTGATCGCGGCGGACGCGACCGAGGAAGAACCCCACGTCCACGCAGAGCTCGCCCGGGATCTCGCGCCCGGTGTCCCGGCCTTCCAGGTCGACCGTGCGCTCGCGCTCTTCCGCTCCGGGGACACCGGAGCGGCGACCCTCGCGGTCGGGGAAGCGGGGCTCGCCCTCGCCTCCAATCTGCTCGCCCAGCTCTGGTGGGTCGAGAACGCGGCCTTCCTGCTGCTGATCTGTCTGGTGAGCGCATCCTTCGCGCTCTTCGTGCTCTCCGCGCTCCTCGTCTGGAGCCACGCGGCCCACGATCTCGGCGACGTGCTGAGTCCGCACATGCCGGTCTTCGCGCGCCACGCTGCGCTCGCGGCAGCCGTGCTCGCGCCCTTCGCCCTCGGCGAGGGACTGCTCGGCCTCGCCCTCGGGCTCTTCGCGGTCGGCTTCTGGTACGGCACCGGGGGGCAGCGCAACGCCCTCGTGATGGCGGCGATCCTCTTCGTCGTCGGTGTCCACCCGGTCGCGCAGCTCCAGGCGATGGCCCGCGAGCTCGTCGACGGTGATCCGGTCGTCGCGAGCACGCTCCGGGTCCTGGCCGATCAGTCGACCACCGCCGACCTCGAGCGGCTCGAAGTCGCGGCGGCGACCGACCCGGTCGCGGCCCACGCGCTCGCCTATCGCGATCGGCGCTACGGACTGATGGAATCGAGCCGGGATCGTCTGCGGGCGATCGTCGAAACGCATCCGAGCGACTACGTCGCGCTGGCCAATCTGGGCAACCTCGAACATCGACGGGGCAACCTTCCCGGGGCGATCGACTACTACGAGCGGGCCGCCGCGGTCGAGTACGACGCGACCCTGCTCTTCGACCTCAGCCAGGCCTACGCCGGCGCGTTCCGTATGGAGGAGTACGAAGCGACCCTCGAACGGGCCCAGAGCGTCGACGACCAGGCGGTGGCGGCGCTCTCGAATCTCGGCGAGTCGTCGCTGGTCGCCGATCTCGCCTTCCCCACGTTCCAGCTGCGGGAGCGTTTCGCAGGGAACCTGCTGGCGGCGGAGGGGGAATCGGAAGTGATCGCGTTCCTGGCGCCCGGTCTGCTGGCCGGGGCGTGGTACGTGACCGCGGGGGCGTTCGCGGTGGTGGCCCTGCTCGGGCTGCTCGTCGCGGATCGCTGGGACCACGCGAGCCTCTGCTCCCGCTGCGGCCACCGGATCTGCGGCCGCTGTGAAGAGACGGTCTGGAGCAGTGAGATCTGCGAAGACTGCCACCACCTCTTCCAGTCTCCCGAGGCGACGGATCCGTCCCTTCGCATGGCCCGTCTGCAGGCCCTCTCCGAGCGCGAGGCCGTCTTCGACAAGATCTGGCTCGCGCTCTCGATCGCGATCCCGGGGATGGCCGGCTTCGCCGCGAGGCGGCCCGACCTCGCGATGATGGGGCTGCTGCTCTTCTCGTGGATCGCCGCCGCCCTGGTGTGGCCGTCGGGTCCCTTCGAGGATCCACTGCTGATGGGCGGCGCCGCCTGGGTGGCCTTCGCGCTGCCCGGCGCGATCGCGGCTCTGGCCTACGCCGGCGTCGTCGTGCTGGGTCTCATCCTTCGGAAGAGCCGTTAGGCGGCGGAGGGGAATTCGATGTCGGTCGCACTCCACGGCAACCTCACGGACTTCGGGATCGCCGAAGTCTTCCAGCTGATCGGTCAGCAGCGAAAGACGGGGACCCTCGTCGTCGAAGGCGACGGCGGGGCGATCTTTCTCGCTTTCGACCAGGGACGCGTCGTGCGGGGCGGCCCCGACGGCGCCCGCGGCGAGCGCGAGCCTCTCGGCCCGCAGCTCGTGAAGTCGGGGTACCTGACCCGGGAGCAGTGGGCGGACCTCCAGAAGGAGAGCGAGCGCTCGGCGCGCCCTCTGCCGGACCTGCTGCTCGCCGCCGGACTGATCGAGCCGTCGACGCTCGACGAGGTCCAGCATCTGCTGACCAGGGAAACCGTCTTCGACGTCATGCGCCGCAGCAGCGGGGACTTCAACTTCGTCGCCGAGCCGATCTCCCACGACTCGCCGCCGGAACGTCTGCTCGGTGCCGAGCAGATCCTGATGGACGGTCTGCGGATGCTCGACGAGTGGCAGACCTTCTCCTCGAGCATCCCCGGTGGCGACACGGTCTTCCGGCGTGTCGGACAGCTGGGCACCGCGCGCCAGGGCAACGTCGAGCGTGTGCTGCAGCTCGTCGACGGTCGGCTCACGGTCCAGCGCATCATCGATCTCTCCCGGATCGGCACCTTCGAGGCGACCCGCGCCCTCGCCGAGCTGCGCCAGGGTGGCGTGATCGACATCGTCGACGCCCCGCGCAAGAGCCGCGCACGGCGGGCGAAGTCGGGGCCGCGGATCCCGGTCCTGCCGCTGCTCCGGGCCGCGCTCGCCACGGCCGTGCCCTTCGCGGCCCTCGCGGCCCTCGGCGTCGTCGCGCTCGAACGCGCACAGAACGACGGCGGGCTCCCGGGCACGGCACTGCCGGCCCGCATGATCGAGGCGCAGGGGGTCCGGTACGAGCGTGAGCTGATCCGGGGTGCCCTCGAGACCCACTTCTTCGAGCAGGGGCGCTACCCGGAACGACTCGAATCCCTCGTCGGAACGGCGGGAACGGTTTCGCCCGAGAGGCTCGGAGCCTATTATTACGTGGTCCGGGACGACGAAGTCGTCCTGCTCGCGCCCACGAACGTGAATCTGGACTGAATTCGGCGTCCCCCAGAGCCGAGTCACCCGCGCAGGACGAGGCGGTCGTCGACCGAAGGCCCGAGAGGCGGGCCGAGGTCGCGAACCGCACTCCGCAAGGGGCGACTCGACGCGACGAGGAAGGGCGCCAGGAGCTCCCCCTCTGGCTCGACAACGCAGCGAAGCGCAGCCGCCCAGGAACGCCCCTTCGACCCTCGCCTCGGTCGAAGATCCCTCCTCCACCCCCCTCGCCGCGCCGGTCGGCCCTTCGGGTGCCGAAGAGACCCGCGAATCCCTCGTCTTCGACGACAACGGGATGGCGGTCGCGCTCTACGGCGACGGCGAGCAGACCCTCCGCCTGATCGAGCGCTCGATCGGCGTCGGTGTCCACGCGCGGGGCAACGAGCTCAGCGTCGAGGGCCAGCCCGACCGGGTCGCCCTCGCGGTGCGCGTTCTCCAGGAGCTCTACGGACAGATCGAGCGCGGCCAGGCCGTGCGAAACGCGGACGTGCGCCACGTGATCCGGATGCTTTCCGATGCGCCGGACGTCCAGCTCGACGACGTCTACGAGAACATCCTCCAGCGCGGTTCCCGCCGCGTGATCCGCGCGAAGAATCTCGCCCAGCGGCGCTACGTCGACTCGATCCGGAAGCACGACGTCGCGATCGCCGTCGGACCGGCGGGCACGGGGAAGACCTACCTCGCGATGGCGATGGCCGTCGCCGCGCTCCACCGCAAGGAGATCTCGCGGATCATCCTGACCCGACCCGCGGTCGAGGCCGGAGAGCGGCTGGGCTTCCTGCCCGGTGACCTCGCCGAGAAGGTCGACCCGTACATGCGTCCGCTCTACGACGCGCTCCGGGACATGATGGACATGGAGAAGGCGCAGCGCCTGATCGAGCGGGGGACGATCGAGGTCGCTCCGCTCGCTTTCATGCGCGGACGGACGCTCAACGACTCCTTCGTGATCCTCGACGAGGCCCAGAACACGACCGGCGAGCAGATGAAGATGTTCCTCACGCGGCTGGGCGAGAACTCGAAGGCGGTGATCACCGGCGACGTGACGCAGATCGACCTGCCCGCCGGAACCGAGAGCGGTCTGGTCGAGGCGACCCGCGTGCTCCAGTCCGTGCGCGGGATCGGCTTCATCCGCTTCGAACCGCAGGACGTCGTGCGTCACCCGCTGGTGCAGTCGATCATCCAGGCCTACGACCGCGCGCGCGGTTCGCAGTCGCGCCGCGGGCGGCGCGACGAGGTGCCCCGGGATGCGGACGAGTCGGTCGAAGCGACCGACGGCGAGGTGGATTCGTCGGCATGAGCGTGAAGATTTCCGGACCGCCCGACGCGATCCGGGGATCCCGCGTCGACGTGGCCCGTCTGCACCGCGCCGCGAACGAGATCCTGCGCGGGATCGGTCAGTCGAAGGCGGAGCTGTCCGTCGCGCTCGTCGACGATGAATCGATCGCCGAGCTGAACGAGCAGTATCGCGCGAAGCCGCGCCCGACCGACGTGCTCTCGTTCTCTCTCGTCGAGGGCGACTTTGCGGACCACCGCGGCGGCATGCTCGGGGACGTCGTGATCTCCGTGGAGACCGCGGCGGCCCAGGCGGCGGAGCGCCATCGCGGCCTCGACGAGACGGTGGCGCGCCTGCTCGTCCACGGTGTCCTCCACCTGATCGGCCACGACCACGAGGACGACGTCGAAGCGCGGGAGATGCAGGCCGAGGAGCGGAGGCTCCTGAGGGCGCTCCCGCGATGACCTCCGAGACCGCGGATTCCGACGCGCCGGCCGCCGATCGCCGGGCGCTGGCGCTCTACGGACTGCTGACCTTCCTGGCGTTCCCGCACGAGCTCCCCTTCGCCTCCGCGCTCGGCACGCCCGCCTTCGACTTCGGGTTGCTGGCGACCTGGCTGGCGCCCGCCGCCCTCGCGGTCGGCCTGAAGGGCTTGTCGCCGCGCCGCGCCTTCCGCGTCGCGCTCGTCACGAGCTTCCTCGCTCACGCCGTCTTCTTCTACTGGTTCATGGTCGTGGTCGTGATCTACGCCGGCATGCCCTTCTTCCTGGGCGTGCTCGCGCCGCTCGTGCCGGCGCTCTACGTCGCACCGTTCACGGCGCTCTTCGCGTGGGGCTTCACGCGCTTCCCGCGCGAGGGGGTGCTGGGGGTCGTCTTCGGTGCGGCGCTCTGGGTCGCCGTCGACTGGGCGCGCGGACACTTCCTGGGTGGCTTCCCCTGGGCCACGCTCGGGTACGGCCTCCATCTCGACGTGCCGCTCCTCGGCTGGACGCGGCTCGGCGGCGTCTACGTCCTCTCGTTCCTGGCGGCTGCGGTCGGCCTCGCGGTCGCCGCCTGGTGGGTGGATCGCAGCCCCGCCCGTCGGCGCGAGCTCCTCGCGGTCGTGGTCGTGGTGGCGGTCCTGCATCCGGTCGGTTGGGGGCTCGGGGGGGACGGCGACGTGCCGACCGAGACGGTTCGGGTGGCTGCGGTCCAGGGCAACGTCGATCAGGGCCAGAAGTGGGACGGCGCGCGGCGAGAGGAGATTCTGTCCCGCTATCTCGCGATGAGCCGGCAGGCGGGGCCGGACGCCGACTGGATCGTCTGGCCGGAGACGGCGGTGCCGGGGCTGATCGAGCAGGACGCGATCCTGCGCGGACGGATCGCCGAGCTCGCCCGCGACTCCGGCGCGAGTCTCGTCGTCGGCGGGATGGGCGTCGACGTCGACTGGGAGGCACGCCGGTTCTCGGCCTTCTACGACAGCGCCTTCCTCTTCGATCCCGACGGCGCGCTCGAGGACCGCTACGACAAGACCCATCTGGTCCCGTTCGGCGAGTACGTTCCATTGCGCGATCTGCTCGGTCGCTTCTTCCAGGCCCTGGCGACCGGTCTGTCCTCCAGCGACGTGACCGCAGGCGCTCGCCCGAGGAACCTCGGTCTGGTCTGGCCCGGATCGCCGGAGCGCCGGCGCCTCGTCGGCGTGCCGATCTGCTACGAGCTGATCTTTCCCGACCTGGTGCGCCGGATGGGCGGGGAGGGGGCGGGGGCGCTCCTCGCGATCACCAACGATGCCTGGTACGGTCGCACCGGAGCCCCCCATCAATTCCTTGCGATGACGGCGATGCGCGCGGCGGAGAACGGTCTGCCGATCGTGCGGGCCGCGAATACCGGCGTGTCGGCGCTGATCGATGCGCGGGGGCGAGTGACCCAGCAGAGCGGGCTCTTCGAACGGGCGATCGTCGAGGGCCGGATCGAGATTCCGAAGGAACGCGAGCCGACCTTCTATGCCCGACACGGCGACGTGTTCGCCGCGGGCTGCACGATCCTGTGGCTCGCGGGGGTCGGTTGGGCGCTCCTTCGCCAGAAAAGAAGTACCGCGGCGCACTGACGCGCGGACCCGGGTGTCGGAGCGCACGATCCGGGCGATCGTGCCGAGCCCGCAGTCGACCGACACGAGTGCGAGTACGAGAGAGAAGGATCGGGAGATGAGTGGGGATAACGACGCACGTTTCGATGTCGGGGAGCTCGCCGACCGGATCCGCGATCTGCGGGGCCGATTCGACGAGTTCCGGGGGCGTCTTTGACGTAGCGGGTCTGCGCCGCCAGCTCGAGGAGCTGGAAGGGGAGATGGCGCGCCCTGATCTCTGGGACGACCCCGAAGCCGCTCAGTCCGTCGGCCGGAAGAAGAACGCCCTCGAGGCGGAGCTCCAGCTCCACGACCGGCTCGAATCCGGCCTCGACGACGCCGAGGCGAGCCTCGAGCTCGCGGAAGAAGAGAAGGACGCTTCGCTCCTCGCCGAGGGCATCGCCCAGTGCGACGAGCTCGAGGGCGTGCTCGAGCAGGCCGAGGTCCAGCAGCTCCTCGGCGGCGAGTACGACGGGAGCGATGCGCTGCTCTCGATCAACTCCGGGGCGGGCGGCACGGACGCCTGCGACTGGGCGGAAATGCTGCTCCGGATGTACCTGCGTTGGGCCGAGCGCCACGAGTACAAGACCGAGATCCTCGACATCCAGGAAGCCGAGGAAGCGGGCATCCGGGGCGTGACCCTGCGGATCGAAGGCGAGTTCGCCTACGGCTACCTGAACACCGAGCAGGGGGTCCACCGTCTCGTCCGGATCTCGCCCTTCGACTCGAACGCTCGGCGCCACACGGCCTTCGCCAGCGTGACGGCGGTGCCGGAGATCGACGACGCGGTTGAGGTCGAGATCGATGAGAGCGATTTGCGTGTCGACACCTATCGGGCCAGTGGCGCCGGAGGGCAGCACGTCAACAAGACCGACTCCGCCGTCCGGCTCACGCACCTCCCGACCGGGATTGTGGCCCAGTGCCAGAACGAACGGTCCCAGCACAAGAACCGCGCGACGGCGATGAAGATCATGCGCGCCAAGCTCTTCGAGCTCGAGCGCCAGCAGCAGCAGGCGAAGGTCGAGGAGCTGACCGGCGAGAAGCGGGAGATCGGCTTCGGCAGCCAGATCCGCTCGTACACGCTCCACCCGCAGCAGCGCGCCAAGGATCACCGCACGGATCTCGAGATCGGCAACGTCGAGGGTGTGCTCGACGGGGATCTCGATGCGTTCATCCGGGCGACCCTGCTTTCTCAGAGCGGCCAGGTGGCCGCACGCGCCGGCGGCGCCCAGGGCGGGCAGGTCGCTCCGGCTGGCGGGAAGGACTGAGCCGCGTGGAGGGACTGATCGGGAGCCTCGCCGCGAGCTTCGACGCGGCCGGTGGAAGCCTCGCCGTCGCGTTCATCGTCACCCTCGCGCTGGGCATCCTCGTGATGACCCTGGTCTATCTCGGCTCCGCGCTGCTCGTGCTCGACCGCTTTGCGCGGGTCGCCGAGGGCGTGCTGGCGCCGGTCCTGGCCGCGGTCTTCGTGAGCCTCGGGGTCGCGCTGCTCTCGACCGTCGAGGCGTTCCCGACGGACGCGGTCTACACGCAGGCGGAGTGGCGCTCGGTCTTCGTGGGGAACCTCGTCCGGGGGGGCGCGTCGTGCGTGTTCTTCGTGGCCCTCGCGAGAGCGCTGCTCCACTTCCTCTCGCAGGGGACGACGAGTCGTCTCGCGACCGGGCTCGCTGCGCTCGGCGTCGGACTCGCACTGGGCTCGCCGGGGGAGATGATGCCGCCGGCGGCCGCATTCGGTGTGGCGCTCGTCGTCGCGGCCCTCGCTCTCGTCGTGCGACGGGTGCGCGGCGGGGAGGGGCGCTCGAACCTGGAGATCCTGCTCGCCGTCGCCGCGGCGGGGCTCCTGCCCGGCGTCTTCGTCGCCTGGTTCCCCGACGGCTCCCTGCTCGCGCCGGCGGCCCAGGGTTCGGCGATCCTCCTGGGGCTGCTCTTCGGGACGACCGTTCTCGGGCTCGTGCCCCTCGCGATCGCGGGCTTCGTCTCGATGCGCCGGAGCGTCGAGTGGTTCATCGCGATTCGCTATCTGGTTGCGAAGCGAAGGCAGGTCTTCATCTCGGCGATCACGGCGATCTGCGTCGGTGGGATCGCCGCCGGCGTCTGGCTGATCATCGTCGTGCTCTCCGTGATGAACGGCTTCGAGCAGACCTGGCGCGAGGAGATCCTCGGCAACCGCGCCCACTTCACCGTCCACAGCAGCTTCGGCCCCTTCCTCGATCACGAAGAAGTGCTGGCCAAGGTGGTCGCGACCCCCGGCGTCGAAGCGGCGAGTCCCTATCTCGATGCGGAGGGCATGGTCCGCGGCAGCCAGGGGCAGATCGCGAGCGTCCGCCTGCGCGGGGTCGATCCCTCGACGGTCGGCGACGTGACCGATCTCGAGAACGACCTGCGGCCACTCTGGGACGAGGGGCGAGAGGCCCTGGGCCTCGACGGCGAGGACCGGGACAGTCTCGTGGCCCGCTTCGCGTCCCTCGGCGAGGATCCGAAGGCACCGGGCATCATCGTCGGAGGCCATCTCGCCATGTCGATGGGCCTCGCGATCGGCGACACGATGCTCCTGATCTCGCCCTTCGGCGGCCCCCCGACGCCCCTCGGCCCGGGACCGCGCCTCAAGCGCTTTACCGTCGTCGGCGTGTTCGAGTCCAGCTTCTACCAGTACGACGAGGCGTTCACGTACACGACCCTCGAGGCCGCCCGGGACTTCCGCAAGACCGGAGAGGTCGTCGACGGGATCGAGGCGCGGACGACCGACCACTACCGCTCGCAGATCGTCGGCGACCAGGTGGTCTCGGCGCTCGACGGCTATCCCTGGTATTCACGGGACTGGAAGGCGGTCTTCCCGGCCTTCTTCCAGGCGCTCAAGACCGAGCGCGTGATGATGTTCCTGCTGCTCACGATGATCATGGTCGTGGCGGCCTTCGTGATCGTCGCGACCCTGGTGATGATGATCATGGAGAAGTCGAGCGACATCGCGATCCTGAAGGCGATGGGGGCCGAGGACGCGCTGATCGAGCGGATCTTCGCCCTCGAAGGGACGTTGATCGGATTGGCGGGCACGGCGATCGGCGTCGCGGCGGGGATCGCCGTGACGGGCCAACTCTCCTGGATCCAGGACATCATCGAGCGGGTCACGGGGATCGATACGCTGCCCGCGAGCGTCTATCAGTTCAGCGAGCTGCCTTCTCGGGTCGACCCGGTCCAGGTGGCGGGCGTGGCTGCGATCGCGATGATCCTCTCGCTCGGGGCGACGCTGCTCCCGAGTCGGCAGGGCGCGCGGATCGATCCCGCGGCGGGGCTTCGACATGAGTGACGATCTGCGTGAACCCACGAGCTCCCCGGAGAGCGGGACGCCGCTCGTCGAGATCCGCGACCTCGCGCGCTCCTTCGAGACCGCGAGCGGCCGCGTCGACGTGTTGACGGGACTCGACCTCGAAATCGCCGAAGGCGACCGGATCGCGATCGTCGGCCAGAGCGGCGTCGGCAAGTCGACCTTCCTCCATATCCTGGGGACCCTCGATCACCCGACTGCGGGCGTCGTGCGTTTTCGAGGCGAGGACGTCTTCGCCCGGTCACGGGAAGAGCTCTCGGCGCTTCGCGGAAGATTTCTCGGCTTCGTCTTCCAGTTCCATCATCTGCTTCCCGAGTTCAGCGCCGTCGAGAACGTGATGATGCCCGGGTTGATCCAGGGGCTCGCGCCCGACGAGATGCGCGGGCGCGCGGAGGCGATGCTCGAGGACGTCGGGCTGGCCCATCGAATCGAGCACGCGGTCGGGAAGCTCTCGGGTGGCGAACGCCAGCGGGTCGCCGTCGCGCGGGCCCTCGTCCTCGACCCGCCGCTGGTCCTGGCGGACGAGCCGACGGGCAACCTCGACCCGGCGACCGGCGATCAGGTCGCCGAGCTGCTCTTCGAGATGAATCGCACGCGCGGCACGACCCTCGTCGTCGTGACCCACAGCAAGCGCATGGCCGATCAGCTGGGCCGCGTCCTCGTCCTGAACGAGGGCCGCCTCCACGAAGGCGACGCCGGGAGCGCCGTCGTCTGAACCGTCGGCTGCGGAGGCTCGCGGCGAGACACCGCTGGCGGGCTTCCGGTTGCACGTCGGGAGTCGCGTAACCCCGCGTCCAGTCAGCGTTTCCCGGTCGAAATCGGGATTGAAAGCGCTCCGGGGCTCACATACCCTCCGGCCGACTCCGGGCAGCCGACCGTCGGTGGGGTCGAGACGGCGCCCCTTCCACTTCTTCTTCCCCGACACCTCTCGAGAGCAACCAGGCCGACTCCGCGCCCGCCGCGGATTCGGGACGAGGAACGGACGTGCCGGCGACCAGGGGGGGAAGCGCAGGACTCGTGCCGCGGTCGACGACCGCGCGCCTGACCCTGCTGCTCGTCGCGTGGATCGCGCTGGCGTCGGGTGCGATCGTTTCGTTCGCGCCGGGCCGAGCGCTCGCGCAGGAAGGACCCGTCGAGTACGGCGCGATCGTCTTTCCCGGCGAGGAGACGACCCGGGCCGGCAAGCAGATCGCCGTATTGCCCTTCCGCCTCAACAGCCAGGGCGCACTCGGATTTCTCACCGATTCCCTCGACGAGCTGCTCGCCCAGCGCATCGAGGCGGGCGGCGAGGTCGGGGCCGTCGCGACGCGCAACCTCGAGGGGCCGGACGCGCGTGCGCTCGGCGGGGACGACCGCTCGGATGCGACGCTGCGCCGACGCGCCGCGGCCCTCGGCCTCGACGGGCTCGTCACCGGCTCCGTCACGGAGCTGGCTGGGCGCTTCAGTGTCGACGTGCGGGTCGTGCCGGTCGATGCATCCGCGGGCGCGACCTCCCACGTCCTGACCGCGGCGAGCGATCGTGAGCTGCTCGACCGTCTGGGCGAGCTCGCGGATCAGATCGCCGGAACGATTCGAGGTGGGCTCCCCGAACGCGTCGTCGAGGTGCGCTTCGAAGGGGCCGGGCCGATCGAGGAGCCACTGCGTGCCCTGCTGACCGTTCGCGCCGGCGCGCGGTTCGACGCGGCCGCCGTCGAAGCAGATCGCCGGACCCTCTCCGGGGACCCGCGGGTCGCCAACGTCGTCGCGCGCTCCCTGCAGCAGGAAGAGGGCGTGACCGTGCTCTTCCAGATCGTTCGCGCCGATCAGATCCTGGCGGGAGGCTCGGCGCGCAGTTCGGGGACGCCGGTCGCGGAGATCGTGATCCGGGGCAATCGACGGGTCGAGGAGGACGCGATCCGCGCTCGTCTCCGGACGACGGTCGGTGAACCCGCCGACGCCGCCGAGATCGCGCGCGACGTCCGAGCCATCTTCGCGCAGGGCTTCTTCCGCAACGTGCGCGTCTTCCGAGAGGAGGGGCCGAACGGTCTGCGCGTGATCTACGACGTCGAGGAGAGCCCGGTGATCCGCGAGATCACGATCTCCGGCAACGACAACATCGACGGCGAAGACATCAAGGAGGCGCTCACCCTGACGACCGGTGTGCCTCTGGACTATCCCCTGCTGCGCGAGAACAAGGAGCGGGTCGCGGCCGTCTACCGGACCGAGGGGTACTACCTGGCGGAGGTCTCCTACGAGATCGAGGAGATCACCGATGGCTCCGTCGCCATCAACTTCGACGTGGAAGAAGGGGAGGAGCTGAAGCTTCGTGAAGTCATCTTCGTCGGGAACGATGCCTTCCCCGACGACGAGCTGATGAAGGGCTTCACGACCAAGCTCTGGAATCCCTTCTACTCCTGGGCGACGAGCTGGTATGACCGGACCGGGAAGTACGCCGAGCCCGTCTTCGTGCGCGACCTCCGCCTCGTGGAGCAGAAGTACACCGACAACGGCTACGTCCAGGCGCGCGTCGAAGGGCCGGACGTCGAGGCGAACGAGGAGGGTCTCTTCGTCACGGTCACGATCACCGAAGGCCCGCAGTTCAAGGTCGGAGAGCTCTCCGTCCAGGGCGACGACACGATCGACCTCGACGTCCTGCGCGAGAAGATCCGGCTCGAAGAGGGCGAGATCTTCAGCCGCTCGGACCTGACCTCGGACGTCGAGATCCTCGAGTCCCACTACACGGATCGCGGCTTCTTCTTCGCGAACGTGAATCCGCTGACCCAGACGAACCAGGAAGAGCTGACCGTCGACGTCGCCTTCACCGTCGAGAAGGGCCCCCTCTATTTCGTGCGCAACGTCGACGTGCGCGGGAATACGCGGACGATCGACTCGGTGATCCGCCGCGAGATCCGGCTGGTCGAGGGGCAGCTCTACTCCGCGCGCGCGCTCCAGGTGAGCAGTACGCGTATCCGGCAGCTGGGCTTCTTCGAGGACGTCGCGTTCGAACCGAACACGACGGACGATCCGTCCCAGCTGGACCTGGACGTGAACGTGGTCGAGCGGCCGACCGGCGCGTTCAGCTTCGGCGCCGGCTTCTCGAGCGCGGACAACTTCATCTTCACCGCGTCGCTCTCGCAGTCGAATCTCTTCGGTCGTGGCTACGGTGCGAACATCTCTGCGGACATCGGCGGCAATTCGAGCCGCTACTTCGTCTCGCTCTCCGATCCCTACTTCCTCGGCTCGAGCTTCAGCTTCAGCGCCACCGCGTTCCTGACCGAGGTCCGCTTCGACGACTTCGAGCAGGATCGTCAGGGCGTCGACCTCGGCGTGGGGCATGCGCTGACCGTCGACAACCGCGCGCGCATCTTCCTCAACTACAGCTTCGCCGAACAGCGCGTGCGCCAGAACACGAACTTGAACTCCCTCGCTTCCCCGGTCCTGCGCCAGGTGCTCCAGGGAAGGCAGAGCACGAGCCGGCTCGGCGTCTCCACGGTGGTCGATACGCGGAACGACCGCTTCGCCGCGACCAGCGGCTACATCGTGAGCACCAGCATGGACTACGCCGGGCTCGGCGGGTTCAGCAACTTCGTCACGCTCGAAGCCCGCGCGGGCTACTACTTCGGCGCGCCGGATTGGCTCTTCGACCGGTCGACCTTCGTGATCGCCACGCGAATGGGGCACGCGTTCCCGTTCAACGACGTCAGCGACTTCGACCTCGGTGTCGAGGGCGCCACCGTGTGCGAAGACCCCAGCAACTGCACGAACGCAGGCAACCTCGAAAACCTCGACGATGACGTCGAGCTCCCGCTCACGGAACGCTACTTCCTCGGCGGTCTCGGGCGTCAACAGCTGCGTGGCTACGAGGGGCGTTCGCTCGGTCCGCGCCGCGCGCGTCTGCAGTCGACCTCGCTCGCCACCGGTCGCGTCTTCCACCCGGTCGGCACGGTGCTGCGCAGCAATCCCGCGACGGGACAGCTGATCGCGGTGTGCGACGACACGAATCGCGCGTCGCCGGTCAACTTCGGGAACCGGAACGGCCGCTGCAATTCGACGAGCGACAAGGACTACGACGACTTCGACGACATCAACGAAGCGCAGGTGATCGGCGGCAGCGCGTTCATCAGCAACAGCTTCGAGTACCGCTTCCCGATCTCGGAGGAGATCGGTTTGCTCGGGATCGGCTTCCTGGATGGCGGCAACGCGTTCCGGGAGGGCGAGCTGCTGTTCGACGCCACGGAGTGGCGCTACGGTTACGGCGGCGGGGTGTTGTGGTTCTCCCCCTTCGGCCCGCTGCAGCTCGTGCTCGGCTTCCCGATCGATCCGCGCTCCGACGAGTCGAGCCCGATCTTCGAGTTCTCGGTCGGCGGCCTGGGGATCTGATCGAAACCACGTCCGGCCAACGTCCCTCAAAGGCGTGACCCGCCCAGCCGGCCCTGGCATCCGAGCGGCTCCGCCAGACAGACCCAGAATCCACCACGAGCCAGAGCGGCTCGCCCCATCGAAACAACGCCATTGGCAAGAGAATCCGCGCCGTCGAATCCGGGCGGCGCGCGGGAGACCCAGAGAAATGAGATTCGAACGCGCCGCGCTGCTGCTCGCCCTCGGCCTGATGCTCGGCTGGGGCATCGGAGCCACCGACGAGCCCACGAAGATCGGGTTCGTCGATGCCCAGCAGGTCATCGCCACCGTGAAGGAAGGCAAGACTGCCCGAGAAGAGCTCGAGCGCAAGCTCAGGGAAGCGGAGGGCAAGATGGCGCCGCTGATCCAGGAGTACGAGGCCAAGAAGCAGGAGTTCGAAGCCCGGCGGATGGCCCTCTCCGAGGATGCCCTCAAGGAGAAGGTGCTCGACCTGCAGGCCCTCGAGAATCGCATCAAGGGGGTGAACGCCGAGGAGCAGGGCAAGATCGAGATCGACCAACAGCGCCTCTTCGGCCCGCTCCAGGAGAAGTTCATCGAGGTCGTTCGCGAGGTCGGGCAGGAGAACGGCTTCTCCGCGATCATGCTCTCCGATGCGCCGGGTCTGATCTACCGGAGGGAAGCCCTCGACCTGACGGACCTCGTCATCAAGACCTTCGACAAGAAGAGCTAGTCGGAGAAGCCCGCTGGTGTCCTCGACGATCGAAGAGTCCCCGCGCAGAGGCGACGTGTCCGTCCATCCGACGGCCTGCGTCGAGGACGGCGCCATCCTGGGGGCCGGTGTCGTCGTCGGAGCCTTCTCGTTCATCGGCGCCGAGGTCGAGCTCGGCGCGGGCGCCCTGGTCGGACAGCACGCCACCCTGATCGGGCGGAGTCGCGTCGGCGCCGACTGTCGGATCTTCCCGCACGTGGTGCTCGGCGGAGAGCCCCAGCACACCGAGTTCGCCGGTGAAGCGACCCGCCTCGAGATCGGGGCGCGGACGGTGCTGCGCGAGCACGTCACGGTCCACGTCGGGACGGCGCGCGGGGGCGGCTGCACCCGGGTGGGCGAGGACAACTACCTGATGAACGGGGCGCACGTCGGGCACGACTGTCAGATCGGCAATCACACGATCATCAGTCCCTTCTGCGGGCTGGGCGGCCACGTGCTCGTCGAGGACTACGCGGTTCTCGGTGCCTATACCGGCCTCCACCAGAGGACGCGGATCGGTGAATCGGTGATGACGGCGGCCGGGTCGAAGGTGGCCCAGGACGCGCCGCCCTTCACGATGGTGGCCGGGGACCGGGCGAAGATCGTCGGGCTGAACGCCGTGGGGATGCGGCGTCGCGGTTTTCCTGCGAAGACCCGCGCCGAGATCAAGCACGCGTTCCACCTGCTCCTCCAGTCGAAGCTTCCCCTCGCGGAGGCGCTCGCCCGGATCGACGAGGAGATCGGAGCCGTTCCCGAGGTGGAGCGCCTCGTGACCTTCCTGCGGAAGACCGAACGCGGTTTCTGTCGTTAGGCGCAGGCGAGGGCATCGACGGAAACGCGCGCTGGACCGGAGGAGCCGCGGTTGGCAGAGGGCAGGGTCGGTCTGATCGCCGGAGGCGGGGCGCTGCCCGGTGAGGCGGCGCGATGTCTCTCCGAGTCGGGCGTGACGTTCGATCTCCTCGGCTTCGAGGGGATCAGCGATCCGACGCTCGTCGCCCCGGAGGCGCGGATCCGGTTGGGGCAGGTCGACGCCCTCGTGCAACGGATGCGCGCGCGCGGGGTGGATACGCTCCTGATCGTGGGGCACTTCGATCCGGCACTCGTCCGCTCTCCGTCGCCGCTCTTCGAGCCCGACGACACGGCCCGCCGGCTCTTCCAGGGGGCCGCACCCGAAGCGCACGTGGCCTGGATGTCGACGATCGCCGACTTCCTCGAGGACCTCGGCCTTCCGCTCGCGCGTCAGGACACCCTGCTCGCGCCGCTTCTCGCATCGCCCGGTCCGCTTGGTCCCGAGGCGCCCACCCGCGCGCATCGCGCCGATCTCGAGGTCGGACGCGCCGCTCTGGCCGCGCAGCCCGCGTCCGTACTCGGCCAGGCGATTGCCGTGAAGGACGGCGAGGTCGTGGCGCGGGAGACGGCGAATGGGACCGATGCGCTGATCCGGATGGCGGGGCAGGAGGCCGGGCCGGGGGTGACGATCGTGAAGGCGGCGCGCCCGGGACAGGACCCGCGACTCGATCTCCCTGCCATCGGCTCGACCACGATCGAGACCCTCGCCGAGGCGGGCGTCGAGGCGCTCGCCGTCGAAGCCGGCGCGACGCTCGTGATCGACGCAGCGGAGGTGGCGCGAGCGGCGGGCTCGCACCGGCGTATCGTGTGGGCGTTCGCTCCGGGCGAAGGTTCGGAGGACGCCTAGCATGCTGCGAATCGTCGTCGTGGGTGCCGGGCCGATGGGGAGGCTGCATGCGCGCGCGGTCGCGCGTCGGGCGGAGGAGGTCGGCGATTGCGAGCTGGTCGGCGTCCTCGACCGGCACGCCGCGCGGAGCGAGCGCGTCGCTGGGGAGTTCGGGGGACGGGCGCTGGCGAGGGGCGAGCTCCAGGGAGACGGGGCGATCGTCGCGGTTCCGGCAGCGGCGCACGCGGCCGTCGCGAGTCGGGTCCTCGAGGCGGGGATGGATCTCCTGGTCGAGAAACCGATGACCGGATCGGCGAAGGGGGCGCAGTGCCTGGTCGAGGCGGCGGAGCAGCGCGGACGGATCCTCGCCGTTGGCCTCTCGGAGTGGTGGAACCCGGTCTGGCCCCGGGTCTTCGAGGCGGCGGGGACGCCGGAACGCATCCGGGTCGACCGCTTCCACCCGCGAACCGACCGAGGCCTCGACATCGACGTCGTGCAGGACTTCATGCTCCACGACCTCGACAGTGTGCGACGGCGCCTCCACGCGGAGAGCAGGGCTGTCGAAAGCCTGGAGGCGACGGGGCGATGCGTCTCGAACGATCGCGTCGACGAGGCCGAGGCCGTCCTCACCCTCACCGATGGCACACGCATCGAACTCGCGGCGAGTCGCGTGCACGCGGCGAAGCGCCGAACGATCGAAGTGTCGGGTGATCGCGGGACGGTCTCGGCGGATCTGATCACGGGGCGAGTCACGGGACCCGACGGCCATCCGATTCCGCCGGCGCCGGTCGTGGCGGGTCTCGGCGAGCCGCTCGACCTTCAGCTCGCGGATTTCGTCCGCGCGTGCCGGGAGCGGAGCCGGCCGGAAAACGACGGCGAAGAGGGCGTCGCGACCCTCGAGCTCGTCGATCGTGTGCGCGCCGCGATCGGGCAGGGCGTCTGAGATGGCGACGGTCTGGGTCTCTGCGGGAGACGTTTCCGGCGATGCGATCGGCGCGGACCTGATCCGCGCGATCGCTGCAGCGCGACCGGGAACGCGCTTCGTGGGGCTCGGCGGCCCCGGCATGGAGGCGGCGGGGCTCGAGCGCTTCGCGGACCAGGAGGCGTTGGCGATCGGCGGGTTGCTCGAGTGGCTGCCGAGCCTCGGCCGGATCGTCGGGATCTGGCGCCGCGTGATCCGTGGGCTCCGGGCCAGCCGTCCCCACCTCGTCATCGTGATCGATTCCGGGGGCTTCCACCTGCCGTTCATGCGCGTCGCCCGCGTCTTCTGCGACGCGCCGATCCTCTACTACGTGGCCCCCCAGGTCTGGGTCTGGCGCGCGGGCCGCGTGCGCCGGATCGCCGCCCGCGCCGATCGGATCGCCGTCGTCTGGCCCTTCGAGCCCGCTTTCTGGTCGGCGTGGGGCGTCGAGACCGACTTCGTCGGCCATCCGATCCTCGATCGCGAGGTCGCCCAGGCGCCGGCGCCCGCCGCCCGCGTCGCTGCGCGTTCCCGCCTCGGACTCGATCCGGAGCGCCCGCTCGTGGGTCTCTTTCCGGGGAGCCGGCGGAACGAGCTGGTCCGGCACCTGCCTCCGATGATCGGTGCGCTCCAGCGGCTTCGGGCGGAGCGGCCCGATCTCGACGGGGTCCTCGTCCGGGCGCCTTCGGTCGACCCGGAGCGGATCGATGCGCTGCTCGCCGAAGCGGGCGCCGGGCCGGAGATCCGCGTCGTCACGGCAGAGCCCGACTGGCTGGACGCGATCGACGTCGGGCTCACGAAGCCCGGGACGATCACCCTCGAGCTGATGCTGCGCGAGCGGCCGATGGTCGTCGTCGGCCGCGCGCATGCCCTGTCGGTGGCGCTGGTCCGTCGGAGCTTCGTCGGGGCGCGGGTGGCCCTGCCGAATCTGGTCGCCGAAGAGGAGATCGTGCCGGAGCTCCTCCAGGACGACGCGACGCCGGATCGAATCGCGGCGGAACTTGGGCCACTCTTGCCGGAGACGAGCGGGGCGTCGCCCTCGGCCGTCGCACAGGTGGGAGCGCTCCGGAGGGCCCGGAGTCGGCTCGGCGAACCGGGGGCCTCGGTTCGCGCGGCGCGGATCGCGGAGGAGATGCTTGGGGCCGATCGCGCATAGCGTCGCCTTCCTGCTGGCCGCGGGGCTCTCGCCGGTGCTCGCCCTCGCGTGGCTCGTCCGGCCAGGCTTGCGTCCGCATTTCGGTGAGCGCCTCGGTCGACCTTCGACCGAGCTCGGAGCGGGGCCGGCGGAGCCCCCGATCTACGTCCACGCCTCGAGCGTCGGCGAGGCGAAGGCGGCGGCGCGTCTGATCGAGGGGCTCGAAGCCGCCGGGCATCCCGTGGTCGCGACGACCTCGACGGTCGAGGGGCGCGAGGTCCTGCGGAACGACCGTCCCCACGGCGACTCCCATCTCTTCCCCCTCGACCACCCGTGGACCGTCGAGCGGTTGCTGCGACAGGCGAAGCCGTCGCTGTCGGTCCTGATCGAGACGGAGCTCTGGCCGAGCTGGATCGCCGGCTGTGCGCGGCACGGCGTGCCGGTGGTGGTCGCCTCGGGACGTCTCTCGGACCGATCCTTCCCTCGCTATCGCCGGGTCCGCCGGCTCCTCCGACCGACGCTCGCGCGAGTCGACGCCGTCGGCGCGCGGACCGAGCTCGACGCGGAGCGCTTCGTCGAGCTCGGTGTTCCCGAGGCGCGCGTCGCCGTCACCGGAGATCTCAAGCTCGACCCGCCGCCGGATCAGCCCGCGCTGTCGATCGACCTGATCCGCGCGCTGGCGGACTGTCCGGTCGTGATCGGGGGCAGCACCCACGAGGGCGAAGAGGCGGCGCTCCTCGATGCGATGACGGCGGCCGAGAAGGCGGGGCACGCGTTCGTCCTGGTCCTCGCGCCGAGGCATGTGGCGCGCTGCGCCGAGGTCGCATCCCTGGTGAAGGCCCGCGGGCGTCGCGTGGTCCGGCGAAGCGAGCTCGAGGGACGGCACCTCGTGCCCGGCGAGGTCCTCCTGCTCGACACGCTGGGCGAGCTGCCCGCGCTCTACGCGACGGCGTCGATCGCGTTCGTCGGGGGGACCCTGGCGCCGGTCGGTGGGCACAACCTGGTCGAGCCCGTACACGCCGGCTGTCCGGTGCTCTTCGGGCCGCGGGTCGAGAACGTTCGCAAGATCGTCGAGATCCTCGAGCTGGGGGACGCGGGGAGGAAGGTGCCGAACGCCGCCGGACTCGCCGCCGAGCTGGTCGCGGCCTTCGACGACCTCGAGGCCTGTCGCGTGCGCGGCGAGATCGGTCGCGAGGCCCTCGAGGCCCATCGCGGCAGCGTCGAAGCGACCCGGCGGCTGATCGAGGAGGTGCTCGCACGTCGTGCCGCCTCCGCCGTCTGAAGAGCGTCCGGACGTCGTGCCTGCTCCGCCGTCTGACGAATCAACTGGCGACGTGCAGGCTCCGCCGTCTGACGAATCCCACGGCGACGTGTCGGCGCCTCCGTCCGAGGACTCGCCGGGCGCCGCGATCGGACGCGCGCTGCGCGCCGCGGCCGCGCGGGCGGTGTCCGTGGTCTGGTCCGCGTCGGCGAGCGTCCATCGCGCGGTCGCCACCCGAAGCCGGGCCGCGCGAGGGCGTCCGGCCTGCGCCGTCGTGAGCGTCGGGGGGCTCACCGTCGGGGGCGCGGGCAAGACGCCGGCCGCCGCGGCGGTCGCGCGGGGGCTCCACGCGCGCGGGCTGCGGGTCGTTCTGGCGAGCCGGGGCTACGGGGGGAAGACGCGGGATCCGGTGAACGTGGTCTCCGACGGGCGGCACGTGCGGGCGCAGGCGGCGCGGACCGGCGACGAGTCGCTCGTGCTCGCGGCCCATGCGCCCGGGGTTCCGGTCCTCGTCGGACGGGATCGCGTCGTCGTGGGACACCGGGCGGTGTCGGGCTTCGACGCGGAGGTCCTCGTCCTCGACGACGGCTTCCAGCACCATGGCCTCGCCCGGGACTTCGATCTGGTCTGCATCGACGGCGTCGCCGGACTCGGGAACGGACGGGTCGTGCCGGCCGGGCCGCTCCGTGAGCCGCGCTCCGCCCTCCGTGAGGCCGATGCGCTGCTCGTCGTCGACGGGGCGCCGGGGGCGACCGGATCGGATCCCAGCGGCGTCCCCGGTCTCGGTGGCGTCACGGCCGAGGACGTCCCGGTCTATCGCGGCGCGCGCACGCCGCGCGCGCTCGTTCCCCTCGGCGGCGGTGAGCCTGTGGCGCCGGCTTCGCTCGACGGTCAGGAGGTCGGTCTGCTCGCCGGGATCGCCCGGCCGGCCTCGCTCCGGCGAAGCGTCGAGGCGCTCGGGGCGACGGTCGTCGCCGAGCGGTTCTTTCCCGACCACCACGCCTACGCCGAGCGGGACTTCGTCGGACGCCGCGGCCACGCGGCGCTCTCTCCGGACATCCACTGGATCACGACCGAGAAGGATGCGTACAAGATCGTGGCTCGGTGGCTCGAGGGGATCCGGGTCTCCGTCCTGCGGATGGAGCTCGAGATCGAGACGCCGGACGCGCTGACCGATCGGATCCTCGAAGGGATCGGCGAACGTGTGGGCCGCCGCCGCTCCGATCGGACCCGATCTCGCGAGCGAAGCGCCTAACGTCGCGGCGTGAAGAGCCGATCGCGCACGCGCCACCCGAGTCGGTGGCGACGGATCCGCGCCCGCTCCCGTGGCTCGCACGCGCGCATCGCCTGCCGTAGGCCGCGATCGCCGGCACAGTAGACCGAGAGGGCCGTCGCTACGATGCGCGGCGTGATCTCGGCACCATGACCCGTCCGGTCGAAGGATCGGACGAGCCGCATCCACTCCTTCATGCGCGCCGAGGGGGTCAACGCGGGGCCGCGGTGGGCGCGGTCGAAGTCGATCGCGACGCAGACGAGGTCCTCCGCGTCCTCGGCGGGCTCGACGAGCAGGTTGCGCAGCTGGAGGTCGCCGTGGGTGACACCGGCATCGTGCAGACGCCGCAGCGTCCGCGCGACCGCCCGCGCGGCGCGAAGGCGTACCGGACCCGAGTGCTCGTCCCGAAGGACGCGGGCCAGGTCCCGTGCGTTCTCGCGTTCCACCGTCGCGATGGCGCATCGCCATCCGAGGCCGGCGCGCCAGGCGACCGCGAAGACCGGCGTTGCGACCGGCAGGCCTTCGGCGTGGAGGCCCTCGACGAGGGCATGCTCTCGAAGCGACCGCGTGGGCGTCGCGTAGCGGTCTCCCAGGAGCGGGCCGAGCAACCCCCCTCTCCGACCCAGCCGAACCCGCACCGTCGCCCCCCAATCGCTCTCGGAGAGGAGCCGGTGGCGTCCGCGTCCTCCGGCGACCTCCGGTGCGCGGGCGAGGACCGAGGTCGGATCGCGCTCCAGGGCCGCTGCCGCCGCACGGCTCCGAAACGTCCCGGCGATGACCACTCGCACCGCATCAGCGCGCGCCGTTCCGGGAACCGAATCCGGTCCGGCGCTCACGACGGAATCCGGTCCCGACCGCGCAGGATCAGCGCGACGGCGGCGACGGCGGCGACGACGTTCGGGAGCCAGAGCGCGGTGGCGGGATCGAGTCGGTCGGAGAGGGCGAGGGACTCGGTGGCGGACCCGAGGCCGTAGTAGGCGAACGCGGCGAGGAGTCCGAGGAAGAGGCCGAGGTGGCGCCGGCGATGTTCGCTCGCCAGCGCGATCGGGACCCCGAGCCCCGCGAAGAGGAGCGGGGCGAAGGGGAGGGCGCGGCGGCGATGGATCTCGAGGGCGTACTCGCGCGGGTCCTTCTCGTCGAGCTCGACGAGCGGATCGCCCTGCTCGGCGCGTTCCAGCACGCGCTCGATCTCCGGGATCGACATCTGTTTCGGACGGACCGGCCAGAGCTGTCGCGAGAGCAGATGCCCGAGATCGATGCGGTACGAGAAGGACTCGAAGCGCATCCGCTCGTACCGCTCCGGCGCGTCCGGCCGCGGTTCGATGTGGATCTCTCCCTTCTCGAGCTCGAGCCGCATCTCTCGTGCGTCCTCGTCGAAGGCCACCGTCCCACGGGCGGCGAAGATCCGGAGCGGCGTGTCCCGTCGGGACTGGTCGTAGATCATCACGCCCCGAAGCCCGCCCTCCCGGTCGTGGTCCTCGGCGAAGATCGTCTGGGAGCCGGTGTGTCGGAATTTCCCCGCTTCGACGACCGCTCCGCGCGCCGCCACCCGCTCGACGAGGGCCACGAGATCGCGCCGGGCCTGGTGCTCGACGCTGCCGAGGAGCCAGGCGGAGAGCGCCGTCGCGAGGGCGCCGAGCACGAGGAAGGAGGAGAGGAAGGCGGTGGGGCCGAAACCGCTCGCGCGCAGGGCGAGGAGCTCGCCGTCGCTCGAGAGGCGTCGGATCGCGAGGAGCATGCCGATCAGGAGGGACAGGGGAATCGCGTAGGAGAGGGCGATCGGCAGGATGAAGCGCAGCGCCGTCAGCAGGTCGGAGCCCGTCATGCCGACGCCGACGAGCGTGTCGAGGCGGCGCAGGACGTTCTGCGTGAGCAGGACGAGGGTGATCACCACGAAGGTGAGCGCGCAATAGAGCAGGGTCTCGCGCATCACGTAGAGCGAAAGGGTGCGCGCGATTCGCATGGTCCTTATCGTATCGGCGGTGTCGGACCGGCGCCCGCTCGTCGCGTCCTCCATCGCTTTCCGTTCCACGCCGCGCCCGTCGAAATCCGCGCTCCGTCACTGGTCGCGCCTTGCCCCATGACGAATCCGCCTCCCGCCGATCGCATCCTGATTCTTCGCCTCGGCGCGATGGGCGACGTCATCCGGACGCTGCCCTCGGTGGCGGCCGTGCGCGCGATCTACCCCGGGGCCCACCTCACCTGGCTGGTCGAGCCGGCCAGCGCCGGCGTCGTCGAAGCCTCCCGCCTGGTGGACGAAGTGCTGGTCTTCCCACGGCGGCTGCTGATGGAGTCCCTCCGCGACGGCGATCCGATGGAGTTCGCGCGGCGGCTCCGTCGCTTCCGCCGCAACCTGAGGGATCGGCGCTTCGAGATCTCGATCGACTTCCACGGTCTGCTCAAGAGCGGCTGGCTCGCCTGGCTCTCGGGCGCCCCGATCCGCTACGGCTACCCCCCGCCGATCTCGCGGGAGATGGCCTCGCTCTTCGCGAACCGCCACTCGGCCCTGCACGATCCCGAAGCCTCGCGCTTCACCCGCAACGCGTCGCTGGTGGACGCGATCCTGCCCGGCGTGCGCGTGCCCGACACGCCGCTCCTCTCGGCGTCGCCCCTTGCGCAGGCGCGCCTCACGGCCCGATTGCGCGCCGCCGGTCGCGAGCGGGGGCGGGACTTCGTCCTGCTCCATCCGGGCAGCAGCGTGCGCGCACTCCACAAACGCTACCCGGCGGCGGGCTGGGCCGCGGTGGCCCGGGGGCTCGCCGCCGAAGGCCTCGAGGCCTGGATCGCCTGCGGCCCGAACCGGCACGAACGCAGCCTGACCGAGGACATCGTCCGTCGCGCCGAAGGGGCCCTCGTTCTCGCGCCCGAGACGCGCTCCTTCGACGACCTGCTGGCGCTGCAGGCCCGCGCGTCGGTCTTCGTCGCCGCAGACTCGGGGCCGCTCCACGCGGCCTCGCTCGCTGGCGTTCCCGTGGTCCAGCTGGTCGGGCCGACGCATCCGCGCCAGAACGCCCCCTGGACGGGCTCGCCCCATCGTAGGGTCCACGTTCCCGCTCCGTGCTCTCCCTGTCGCGGGGGCTGTTCGCGTCCGGTCTGCATGACTTCGATCGCGCCCGCCTCCGTCGTCGCCGAAGTCGTCGACCTGCTCGAAGCGACCGGGGCGGCACGGTCCGCCACGAGCGAGTCCGGGGCGTGACGTCGGTGTCGCGCGGGGAGCGGATCGTCGTGCGCTGCCCGAACTGGCTCGGGGATGTGGTGATGTCGACGCCGGCGCTGCGTGCGCTGCGACGCGGGCGGCCGAATGCGCACGTCGTTGCGCTGCTCCCGCCGCCCCTCGCGCCCCTGCTCGCGGGCCTCGACGTCGTCGACGAAATCTGGCCCCTCGCGTCGAGAGGCGACGGGGGACTCGCCGCCTGGCGGGCGGATCGCGCGCGCCTCGCCGAACGACGCTTCGACCTCGGGCTCGCGCTCCCCGAATCCGTGTCCTCGGCGTGGCTCCTGCGCGCGGGCCGGGTGCGCCGGGTCGCAGGGTTCGCCCGCGACCCCCTGCGGCGCGCGCTCCTTCACGACGTGCTCGAAGCGCCCGCTTCCTGGGGCCGGCGGCGACTGGTTTCCCGCGAACGGTTCGCGATCACGTTGGTGGAGGCGGCGGTGCCCGAAGCGCGCTCGGTCGGTTCGCCGGATCTTCGGCTCGCGCTCGGCGTGACCGAAGTTGAAGAGACGCGACTCGAGGCGGCGCTGGCCGAAGCGGGGACGTCGGGCGCCGTGCTCGCCGCCTCGCCGCCGATCGTGATCGCGCCGGGGGCGAGCTTCGGCCCGTCGAAGTGCTGGCCGGCGACGTCCTACGCCGAGCTCGCAGATCGCCTGGCGGAGCGGGGGCATTCCGTCGTGTTGATCGGCGCGCCGGGCGAATCCGCCTGCGTTCGCGCCGTGGAGGCGGGGATGAAGGCGGCGCCGACGGTGCTCGACGGAAGCCTCGATCTGGGGGCGCTCAAGGCGCTCCTTCGCGGGGCCCGGTCGCTCGTCGCGAACGATGCGGGGGCGCGTCACGTCGCGGCGGCGTTCGGCGTGCCGAGCGTCGTCTTCTTCGGGCCGACGTCGGTCGAGAAGACGGCGGACAACCTGGATCGGATCGAGATCCTCGAGACCGCGCACGACTGCCGCCCCTGCTACCGCCGTACCTGCCCGATCGACCACCGCTGTCTACGCTCGATCCCCGTCGACGCGGCCTTCGACGCCACCGAGCGGGCCCTCTCCCGGGAGGTGGGATGAGCGAAGGGCGACCGATGATCGATCTCTCGATCGTGATCCCGAGCTTCGAGACCGAGGCGCTCCTGGCGCGCTGCCTGGATTCGCTCGCGCAAGCGGCGCGACGTCGTCCCGAACTCGTGGCCGAGGTGATCGTCGTCGACAACGGCTCGCGGGACGGGAGTGCGCACTACGCGCGGGGAGCGGGCGCGCGGGTCGTCGCTTTCGCGCGGAACCGGGGCTTCGCCGCCGCGGCGAACGCCGGGCTCCGGCTCGCCCGCGGCCGCCACGCGCTCCTGCTGAACAGTGACGTCCTGCTGACGGCCGAAGCCTTGCGCGGCGGGGTGGCGCTCCTCGACGCCGAACCGCGGGTCGGCGTCGTCGGCCCCGCCCTCGCGCATCCGGACGGACGGCCCCAGCGATCGGTGCACGTCCTGCCGGGACTCGACAGCGAGCTCCTGGGCGAGAGGGCCGCGCGGCGCCTTCGCGCGCCGGAG
The DNA here is from genome assembly GCA_024742285.1 of bacterium. Classification (NCBI taxonomy): domain Bacteria; species bacterium. The sequence goes on from JANSYR010000017.1 coordinate 90,522, forward strand.
CGGGACCACGTGGGGCCGCCCTTCGGTTGGCGCGAGGTCGAGGCGGTCCGGGGGGCCGTGTTCTTCCTGCGAGGCGATCTGCTCGAGAAGGTCGGTCCGCTCGACGAGGGCTTCTTCTTCTTCCTCGAGGAGACCGATTTCTGCGCGCGCGTCCGCGCTGCGGGCCATCGCGTCGCCTTCGTGCCCGGTCTCGTCGTCCCGCACGCCCTCGGCGCGAGCAGCAAGGCGCGCGCCCCGCTTGCGACGCGGGTCGAGTACCTGCGCTCCCTCGATCGCGCACTCCGTCGTCACCGCGGCGAGACCGTCGCGCGGGTCGTGCGCGCGATCCGCTTCGCCCGCGCCGCCGGCGGCATCCTCGTCGCGCTCGTGGCCGCGCCCTTCTCGAAGCGGGATCGTCGCCGCCTGAGAGAGCGGGCCGGTCTCGTGCTGTGGCATCTTCGGGGGCGTCCGCCCGAGCCCTCCCTGGCCGGGGCCCTCGCCGAGGCGCCCGTGCCGGATGGCCCGATCGCCGGGCGCGCGGAGGGGGAGCGATGAGCGCGATCGAGCCGGATGGACTGGCCGCCCTCGAGGACCTCACCCGAGCCTGGCAGGGGTGCTGCGTGCTCGTCGTCGGCGACCTGATGCTCGACGAGGACCGCGGGGGCGAGGTCGAGCGGATGAGCCCCGAGGCGCCGGTGCCGATCGTGCGCGTCACATCGCTTCGCACCGCACCGGGGGGCGCCGGAAACGTGGCGCGGAACATCGCGTCCCTCGGTGCGCGCTGTCGCCTGGTCGGCGTGGTCGGGCGCGACGCCGAAGGAGAGACGCTCCTGCGCGCACTCGCGGCCGAGTCGATCGAGGCCTCGGGGGTCGTACCGCTCGATTCCCGACCGACGACCCACAAGCTGCGCGTCGCCTCGGGAGATCGTCAGGTCGTACGCCTCGACCGCGAGGAGACCCGGCCGCTCGAGGAGGCCGAGACGACCCGGCTGCGTGCAGCCTGCCTCGAGTCGATCGAGGGCTGCGACGCCGTGATCCTTCAGGACTACGGCAAGGGGCTTCTGGCCGGGGGGCTCGCGGAATCGGTCATCGCGCTCGCCCGCGCCCGGGATCTTCCCGTCATCGCCGATCCGAAACAGGATCTCACGCGGTTCCGGGGCGTCGCGCTCGCGAAGCCGAACGCCTCCGAAGCGCAGGCGCTCGGGAGGGCCCTCGGCGCCGGGCCGGAGGTCGACCGCGCGCTGCTCGAGAAGCTTCGTGAGGCGATCGGCGGCGGCGAGATCGTCGTCACGCGCGGGAGCGAGGGCATGCTCGCGCTCGATCGGAACGGGGTGCTGATCGACGTTCCGACGGAGGCCCGGGCCGTCTTCGACGTTCAGGGCGCCGGCGATACGACGGTCGCGGCGCTGGCCCTCGCGAAAGGGGCCCGTGCGTCCCTGGGCGAGGCCTGTATCGTCGCGAACGCCGCGGCGTCGGTGGCCGTCACGAAGATCGGGACGGCGGTGGTTTCGGCAGCGGAGCTCCGCGCGCGCCTGCCGCGCGTGCTCGCGGTCGCCGGCGCGGACCGGTCGGGCGACGATGCCCACGACACGGCCCAGCACGCAGCCCAGCACGAGGACGAGAGAAGATCGTGATCCACAGTATGACGGGATTCGGTCGCGCGACGCGCGAGGACGGACGCATCGGTCTCGAGGTCGAGGCGCGCAGCGTGAATCACCGACACCTCGATCTGCGCATCCGCCTGCCGCGCGCCTTCGCCGACCAGGAGAACCGCCTCAAGCAGCGGATCGGGAGCCGTCTCTCCAGAGGCAAGGTCGACGTGACCGTGAACCTCGTGATGGGAACGGCGGCGACGCGACTCGAGATCGACGAGGCGATCGCGGCTCAGTACGTCGAGGCCGCGGGGCGCCTGCGCGCGGCGCACGATCTCGGCGAGGGACTCGACGTGTCTTCGCTGCTCTCGCTGCCGGGGGTCACGACCCTGGTCGAGACCGAGGTCGAGCCCGAACACCTGCTCGGTCCCCTCGACGAGGCGGTCGACGAAGCGATCGACGCCTTGATCGCGATGAGGCGCGCGGAGGGCGAGACTCTCGCCACCGAGTTCGAGGGACGACTGCAGACCGTGGCGGGCCTCGCCGACGCGTTCGAGGCCCGGGCCGGCGAGGTCGTCGAAGTCGCGAAGCAACGCCTTCGCAAACGCGCCGAGCAGATCGAGCGCGAGGTCGGTCTGATGGACCAGGCCCGCCTGCACCAGGAGATCGTGATCGCGGCGGACAGGCTCGACATCACCGAGGAGCTGGTCCGGCTTCGCAGCCACGTCGATCAGTTCCGCGAGACCCTGGCCGGTGCGGGCCCCGGCGAGCCGGTCGGGCGGCGGCTCGACTTCCTGCTCCAGGAACTCGGACGCGAGACGAATACGGTGGGATCCAAGGCGAACGACGCGCCGCTCGCTCAGGACGTGGTCGAGCTCAAGACCGAGCTCGAGCGGATCCGGGAACAGGTCCAGAATGTCGAGTAGGGCCGCCCCGTGAGTCCCGAGAATCCGCCGCCCAAGAGTCGAACCCCGGAGCCCGGCGTCCGTGACCGTCACGTCGCCGCTGCGCCGACGATGGTGAACATCGGCTACGGCAACCTGGTCACCGCCGCCCGCGTGATCGCGATCGTCTCGCCGAGCTCGTCGCCGATGCGCCGGCTTCGCGAAGAGGCGGGCCGGAACGGGAAGCTGCTGGACGCGACCGAGGGGCGGAGGACGCGCTCGATCGTCGTGACCGACAGCGATCACGTGATCCTCTCGGCGATCACCCCCGAGACGATCGCGACCCGCCTCGCGCCGGACTTCGACGGGGAGTCGAACGAGTGAGCGGGGGCGGATCGAAGAAGGGACACGTATTCGTGGTCGCCGCGCCGTCCGGGACGGGGAAGACGACGCTCTGCGCCCGCGTGCTGGAGGAGGACCCGGGGCTCACCCTCTCGGTCTCCCACACGACCCGCGCGCCGAGGACCGGCGAAGAGAACGGCGTCCACTATCACTTCGTGGACGAGGAGGCCTTCCTCGAACTCGTGCGCGAAAACGGGTTCCTCGAGCACGCGGAGTACAACGGGAACAACTACGGCACCAGCTGGCGCGCGATCGAAGCGCCGCTCGAAGGAGGCCGGGACGTCATCCTCGAGATCGAGGTCCAGGGCGCGGAGCAGGTCCGCGAGCGGATGCCCGATGCGATCCTCGTCTTTCTGCTGCCGCCGAGCCTCGCGGTGCTCGAAGAGCGCCTGCGCGGGCGGAAGACCGACAGCGATGCGGTGATCGCGAAGCGATTGGCGCTCGTCGACCGGGAGCTCGCGGCGGCGAAGCACTTCGACTTCGCGGTGGTGAACGACGACCTCGAGGTCGCGGTCCAGCAGGTCCTCGACGTGATCGCCGGCGTGCGCGAGGGCGCCCGCGAGAAAATGGCGGCGGAGCACGGGCGGGCCCGCGTTCTGGCCGCCTGGGAAGCGACGCAGCCCGGCGGGTAGACGCGCTTCGTTTGCCCGGGGGCAGGGCGACCGTTACTTTCGGAGGGCCCCACGCCGTGGGAGAAGGGCGCCAACTGCCCGATTCTCCTCGCGAAACTGTCGGAGCGCCCAGGTCCCGGACCCGCGCTCCGTCGAGGCGAGCCCGCTCGCATGCTGCGCGTCAACGACATCGTCGACCAGATGCTCGAATACAATCCGGACACGGACGTCGAGCGGCTCCAGCGTGCCTACGTCTTCACGGCGAAGGTCCACCACGGGCAGGAGCGCCTCTCCGGCGAGCCCTACCTGATCCATCCCCTCGAAGTCGCCGGGATCCTCCTCGATCTCCGCGTCGACGAGGACACGGTGATCGCGGGCCTCCTCCACGACACGCTCGAGGACACGCTCACGACTCGCGAGGAGATCGAGCGTCTCTTCGGCGAGCGCGTGGCCTTCCTGGTGGAGGGGCTCACGAAGATCGCGCGGATCGAGTTCCGGAGTGCGCGCGAGAAGCAGGCGGAGAACTTCCGCAAGATGCTGATCGCGATGTCCGAGGACATCCGGATCCTGATGATCAAGCTCTCGGATCGACTGCACAACATGCGGACGATCCAGTACATGAAGGAGTCGAGCCGCCGGCGGATCGCCCAGGAGACGATGGACATCTACGTCCCGCTCGCCCACCGGCTCGGCGTGTACTGGATGAAGCAGGAGCTCGAGGACCACGCCTTCCGGTGCCTCGAGCCCGACGCCGCCGCAGAGCTCGAGGCTCAGCTGCACGTCTCCCGCGACGAGCGCGAGACCTACATCGAGAACGTGATCGGGGTGATCTCGGCGAAGCTCGCGGAGGTCGGGATCTCCGGCGAGGTCCTCGGGCGGGTCAAGGACATCTCTTCGATCTACGCCAAGATGAAGAGTCAGGACCTCGAGATCGAGCAGATCTACGACGCGATCGGGTTCCGCGTCGTCGTGGACCAGGAGGTCGAGGACTGTTATGCGGTGCTCGGCCAGATCCACGCGATGTGGCCTCCGGTTCCGAACCGCTTCAAGGACTACATCGCGCTGCCCAAGCCGAACGGCTACCGCTCGCTCCACACGACGGTGATCGGCGAGTTCGGCGAGCGGATGGAGGTCCAGATCCGGACCCGCGAGATGCACCGCGACGCGGAGCTCGGGATCGCCGCGCACTGGAAGTACAAGGAAGGCCGGCTCGGGCCGGAGAGCGACGATTCGAAGTTCGACTGGCTGCGCCAGCTGATCGAGTGGCAGAAGGAGCTCTCGGACCCGCACGAGTTCCTCGATGCGGTCAAGCTCGACCTCTTCCCGAACGAGGTCTTCGTCTTCACGCCGACCGGCGAGGTCATCAACCTGATGGCCGGCGCGACGCCGATCGACTTCGCCTACGCGATCCACAGCGAGGTCGGGTCCCAGTGCTCCGGTGCGAAGGTGAACGGACGGCTCATGCCGCTGCGGACGCGGCTGCGGGACGGCGACACGGTCGAGATCATCACGCGGGCGAACCAGGTCCCGCGCAAGGACTGGCTCGAGTTCGCCGTGTCGAGCAAGGCGCGCAACCACATCCGCCACTCGATCCGTCAGGCGGGCAAGGAGCGCGCCGTCAACCTCGGACGCGACATCCTGAGCCGCGAGCTCAAGAAGGCGGACCTCTCGCTCGGCGCGGTCCAGGAAGACGGCTCTCTCGATCGCTACGTCGAGCAGGAGTTCGGCGGCAAGTCGGTCGACGACCTCTTCGCTTCGATCAGCTACGGAAAGGTCGCCGCCAGCGCCCTCGTGCGGAAGCTCGCCGGCCAGGAGGCGCCCGAGCCGGTCGCGACCTCCGCCGCGAACGTCGTCCCGAAGCGCATCCGACGTCTCTTCCAGCGCGAGCGGCGCAAGTCGGACTCCGGCGTGCGCGTCTCCGGCACGTCCGACGTGATGGTCCGCTTCGCCGGCTGCTGCGAGCCGCTCCCGGGCGACGAGATCATCGGCTTCGTGACCCGCGGCCGGGGCGTGACCGTCCACACCCGCGGCTGCGTCAAGGTCTTCGCCCTCGATCCGGACCGTCGGATCGAAGTCGATTGGGACGAGGGATCGGAGGCCCGTCGGGCGATCGCGATCCGCGTCCTCTGCCGGGACGAGCCCGGGATCCTGGCGAAGATCACGAACACGATCTCCGCCGCGTCGATCAACATCGGATCCGCGCGGGTGTCCACCGCGGAGACCGACGGGTCCGGCGCGACGACGGGGGAGGGCGCGGAGCTCACCTTCGAGCTCTGGGTCCAGGACGTCGAGACCCTGGCCAAGCTCATGCGCGAGATCCGCAAGGTCAGGGGCGTCCGAAGCGTGGAGCGCGTTCGCGGCTAGGCTCGTCCGCTGCCTGCGGGCGCTCGGCGGGGAAGGCCTGCGGACTTCCCGCCGACCGCGCCGACTACGCCGCCTGCGCGCCGATCAGGTCGCGGTAGACGCCGGGCTGGCCGGCGAGCTCGTCGTGGGTGCCGGTCTGGACGATGCGGCCCCCGTCGAGGACGACGATCCGGTCGGCCCGACGGATCGTGGAGAGGCGGTGGGCGACGAGGAAGATCGTCCGCTCGCCGCGCAGGGACTCGATCGCCTCCTGGACGGCGGCCTCGGTCCGGGCGTCGAGGGCACTCGTCGCCTCGTCGAAGATCAGGATCGCCGGGTCCGCCAGGATCGCGCGGGCGATCGTGAGGCGCTGGCGCTGGCCGCCCGACAGGCGGAGGCCAAACTCGCCGACGGTCGTGTCGTAGCCGTCGGGGAGCGCCTGGACGAACTCGTCGGCGGAGGCCGCCCGTGCGGCCGCACGGATTTCCTCGTCGGTCGCGTCGCGTCGCCCGTAGCGGATGTTCTCGGCGACCGAGACGTCGAAGAGGAAGGGCTCCTGGGTCACGACGGCGACCTGGTCGAGGAAGGAGCGACGGGCGTAGTCGCGGAGGTCGACACCGTCGATCTCGATCGCGCCCCGGGTCGGGTCGTGGAAGCGGAGCGCGAGGTCCATCAACGTGGACTTGCCCGTCCCGGTCCGGCCGACGAAGGCGACGACTTCGCCGGGGGCGATCTCGAGGTCGATGCCCTGGAGGACGGGATCGCCGCCGTAGTCGAAGTGGACGTCGCGGAAGGTGATGCGGTGGGACAGGCCTTCCATCGCGCGTGCGCCGGGCGCATCCGGCGGCTCGTCCTCGAGGTCGAGCACCTCGAAGACCCGCCGCGCGCCCGCGCTGGCTTCCACGATCTTCGGGTAGTGCTGGATCAGCGTCTTGAGCGGCTTGTAGATGATCCCGAGGCAGGCGCCGAACTGGAAGAGCACGCCGAGCGAGAGCCGTTCGCCGAGGACGGCCCAGAGTCCGACGCCGAGCACGATGCAGGCGATCAGGGGATTGATGAACTCCCCGACGGCCCGGGACGCGACGCCGTTCCAGACGACCTTCATGTGGCGTCGGAAATACTTCCCGGTCTGCACGGTGTAGGCCGACTCCTCGACCTCCTGTCCCTGGAACGCCTTGATGACCTTGATGCCCGACAGGATCGCGAGGAGCCGCTGGGAGAGGTCGCCCTGGGTCTCCTGGCGTCGCTGGGCCTGGGTCTCGACCCGCTTGCCGAAATACGAGAGCACGACGAGCAGGATCGGCATGCCGAGGAGGGTCAGGAGGGTCAGCGGCCAGCTCGTCACGACGAGCGCGACGAAGCCCATCAGGACGATCTGCGAGTTGAGGATGACCTCGTTGAAGACCAGCAGGACGGCCTGGCAGGCGAGCTGGGCATCGGTCAGCGCGCGCGCCAGGAAGTCGCCGCTCGTCCCGCTGCGGTGGGCCCGGAGCGGCGCCGCCAGGAGTCGGCGGGCGATGTCCTGGTCGAGGTCGCGGCGGACGCTCGCGACGACCCAGTGGGCCGAGTACGAGCGGAAGAAGACGGCGAAGGGCTGGATCACGTAGGTGACCGCGTAGACGAGGGCGAGGGAGAGGGCGAGGGAGCCGACCTCACCGGCCTCGGAGCGTCCGCTCGAGAAGGGGACGACGACCTCGTCGAGGGCCGGCTGGATCAGCCAGGCGCGGCCGTAGCGCACGCCCGCCACGATCAGGCCGAGGACGAAGAGGGCGGTGATCACGAGTCGGTAGCCCCGCGCGCGCCGGAGCAGGCGCCAGAGCAGGGCGCGCGCGGACGTTGGTTTCGCCTCCGTCTGCGCGGGGCCGGCGTTCGTCGGTTCGGCCGACGCGGTCATCGGGCCCGCTTCACCCGAGCTCGGCCGCGATCGCGTCGCCGCCCCGCCAGCCCAGGAGGAGGTCGCCCTCGAGACCGAGTCCGCCCGCGGCCGCCCGGTCGAGGCCGTAGACCGTCGGGCGCGTCGACCGACGGAGATCGATGTCGGAAGGCCACCCCTGGTCCGGGGCGGCCGTCTCGAGCCAGCCGTCGTCGCTGTCCCAGGTCGGTCGGTCGTAGTCGACCCAATCGAGATCGTCGCCACAGAAGGGCATCAGCGCGAGGAGTCGTTCCGCCACGTCGGCTCGAAGCGTCGCGAGGCGCTCGTGGAGGGTGTCCGGGGTCGCGTCCGGGAGGACGGCTCGCGCGACGAGGTCGACCCGCGACGGGTGGGTCTGGCAGGGAAACGCGGTGACCGCCGCCGTGGGCGAACGGGTCCCGTCCGGGCCTTCGGTCCCGGGCAGGATCACGCGGGCGCCCATGCCCTCGGGCAGGATCCGGGTCGGCACGCGGAAGAGGAACGCCCCGCGGTAGGCGCGTGGGCCGGGGCGGTCGAGCACGCTCGGTGCGGGCCGGAGCGGATCGTCGCCGTAGGTGTCGCGCACGGCCGTCGACGCGGCCCCGAGGACGAGGCAGCGACCCAGCCAGATCTCGCCCGTCCGGGCGATCCGGATTCCGGGCTGGCCGGCGACCTGGACGAGCTCGAAGTCCCCGGACACGATCCGCATGTCACCGTAGAGCGCGGTCACGCGTTTGCGGAAGAGGTCGACGAGCCACGGCGGGTCGTCGGCGAAGCCCGCGCCGCCGGCGAGACCGAGTCCGAGGAGCCGCGCCTGGGCCTCGGGCGCGATCCCGTCACCCGCGGTATTCGAGAGGGCGCGGACCTGCGCCGCGATCACCTGGGCGAGGGCCCCCTCCGCGGCGGAGACCTCGCCGGGCAGTCCTCGTCGAGCCGCACCGGCTTCGGCCGCCTGGGGTACGCCGCCGGGCGGGATCGTGATGGCGCCACTCGCGCGCCGGCCGATCCGGACGAAGTGTGCTTCGTAGAGGAGGGTCCGCTCCGCCTCGGCGGCTTCGACGAGTCGCCGGATCAGCTGCTGGGCCTCGTCGGGCTTGGCGAGTCCCCACGCGACGAGCTCGTCGGCGGTCGCGAGGGGCTGGCCGATGTCGACCCGGATCGGGTCGGCGAGCACCTGATAGGCCAGGCGTTCGTTCGCGATCCGTCGGCGGTCGATCAGCGGGACGGTCAGCGCACGGAGCGTCGCGTCGAGGAGCCCCTGGTCGCGCAGCCCGCCCAGGAAGAAGGGCTCCTTCAGCGCCGCGGGCAGCGTCGCGCGGGCTTCCTCTTCGACGACGAGCACCCGCTGCCCCGCCGCGCTGATCCGGGCCGCCGCCACGAGCGCGGACAGGCCGCTGCCGAGGACGAGCGCATCCCATCGGCGCGCTCGCGGTGCCTCGCTCGGATCGAGTGTCGGAATCTCGACCATCTCTCTCTCGCTGGGGCGCCGGGTGCCGCCGGGGCGCCCGGGGTTTGGGTCTCAGGGGCTCTGGGGGTTCGGGGGGATCGGGGAGTTCGGCGGTGTCGGCTCGTCGACGAGTCGTACCCGCGGGCGACTACGACGGGTCGATGCCCGGTTCGATGCCCAGGAAGCCGGGGTCGAAGAGGATCGGCGGCTCGTCGTCGGCCTTCCGTTCGATCGTGCCGATCCGATGGCCGCGCTCGCCGAGCCCGCGCAGACGGTCGAGTACGTCCTCGGCCTGCTCCGCAGGGACCGCGACGATCATCCCGATTCCGCAGTTGAAGACGCGCAGCAGCTCGGTCTCCGGGAGCGCTCCCTCCCGGGCGATCCAGTCGTAGACCTCGGGACGGGGCCAGGCCTTCGTGTCGATCCGGGCGCGCACGCCGGCGGGCAGCACCCGCGGAATGTTGCCCTCGAAGCCGCCGCCGGTGACGTGGACCATGCCGTGAACGTCGAAGTCACGAATCAGGTTGAGCAGCGGCTTCACGTAGATCTTCGTGGGCGCGAGCAGCGCGCTCGCGAGACTCGTCCGCATCCCTTCGGGCTCCGAAAAGAGGTCGAACTTGCCCGCCTCGAGTCCCGCGTCGAGGACCGCGCGGACGAGGGAGTATCCGTTGCTGTGGAAGCCGCTCGAGGCCAGGCCGATCAGGACGTCCCCGTCGGAGATCGTCGAGCCGTCGATCACCGCTTCGCGCTCGACGACGCCCACCGAGAAGCCCACGATCTCGAGCTCGCCCTTCGGATAGACCCCGGGCATGGTCGCCGTCTCTCCGCCGAGGAGCGCGCAGCCTGCGCGCTTGCACCCTTCCACGACGCCGCGGAGGGCATCGGAAGCCGTGGTCTTCTCGAGGTCCCCCATCGCAATATAGTCGAGGAAGATGAGGGGCTCGGCCCCCTGCACGACCAGGTCGTTCACGACCATGGCGACGCAGTCGATCCCGATCGTGTCGTAGCGACCGATCTGCGCGGCGAGCTTCAGCTTCGTTCCGACGCCGTCCGTCGCCGCGACGAAGATCGGGCTCTGGTACCGCTCGGGGGCCTTGAACATCCCGGCGAAGCCGCCGATCGAGCTCAGCACCTCGGGTCGGAACGTGCCCTTGGCGATCGCCTTGACGTCGTCGATGAACGCCTCGTCGTGGTCGAGATCGACGCCGGCAGCCGCATAGGCGGGTGCAGAAGTCTCGCTGAACGTCTGTCCGCGGGTGTTGCCCGAGGGCGTCTTCGGGTCGTCGGGGGTACGGCTCACGGCGCAGTGATAGAGCAAAGCCCCCCGGCCCGTCAAACGTGGTCCCCGGGGTCACGAAGGGGCGTGCCCTCGAGGGCTCGGTACGGCGCTGGAACGCGCTGTTCCGGGTGTGCCGGAGACGGGTCGCTGCTTCCGGGCTAGGCTGACCCGGTGTCGATTTCGGTGGTGATCCCGACCCTCGATGAAGCCACGCAGATCGTCGGGGCGGTGGAGAGTGCCCTCGACCGACGTTCTGCCGCGGACGGAGCGGACGGCGTGATCGGAGTCGACGTGCTCGTGGTCGACGGGGGCAGTCGCGATGCGACCTGTCAGCTCGCCCGCGAGGCCGGAGCTCGGGTCCTCGAGCTCGCGGAAGCGTGCCCGGATGCGAAGGGCGCTCGTCCGCCGGGGAGGGGACGCGCCCACCAGCTCCGGCTGGGGAGTGAAAGAACAGAAGGAGAGACGCTGCTCTTCCTGCATGCGGACACCCGGCTTCCGACGGGCTGGCCGCGGGCGGTGGCGGCGGCGATGGCCGAGCCGGGCTGCGCGGGAGGAGCGTTCACGTTCCGCTTCGCGGAGCGCGGCGGCTGGGAACGCTGGATCGAGTGGTGGGTCGGCCGCCGCGTGTCGGTCTTCGGCCTTCCTTATGGTGATCAGGCGCTCTTCGTGCGCCGGAGCGTGTTGGAGCAGATGGGCGGAATCGCGATCGTGCCGATCATGGAGGACCTGGACCTCGTGCGTGGAATCAAGCGCGCGGGGCGGCTCGCCGTGCTCGCCGAGCCCGCGACGACGTCCTCCCGGCGCTATCGGAGCCGCGGCCCGCTCAGGACGGTCTTCTGGCACGCGGTCGCGCTCGGCGGCTTCTTCCTCGGTGTGGACCGCGCGAAGCTCGCAGCGAGGATGGGGCGATGAGCGCGCTGGGCACGACGATCGCACCGCCCGCCGAAGGCGAATCCCCGGTCCGCCACGCGCTCCGGCGGCTCTCCTTCTACCTGCGGCGAAACTGGCGCTACTACCTGGGCTGGTTCGTCGCCGTGGTCGCCTACGTCGCGATCTTCGTCTCGATTCCGCGCCTCGTCGGCGTCGCGATCGACGGCCTGATCGACCCCGAAGTTCCGGCCGAGGTCGTGATCGAGCAGTGCTACGTCCTCCTCGGTCTGGCCCTCGTCGGTGGCCTGCTGCGCTTCTTCACCCGGCAGCTCGTCTTCGATGCCGCGCGCGAGGTCGAGTACGAGATTCGCAACGATCTCTTCGACCACCTCCAGAAACAGCCGCAGTCCTTCTACTTCCGATGGCGGACCGGCGACCTCATGAGCCGCTGCGTCAACGACCTCAACTCGGTCCGTCTGCTGCTGGGGCCGGGGCTCCTGTCGGTGGCCCAGAGCCCGATCCTCTTCTTCGGCGCGTTCGTCGCGATGTCGACCTACAGCACGACGCTCGCGACGGTCATGATCCTGCCCTATCCGCTCTTCATCGTCGTGTCCCGGGTGATCGGGTCGCGCCTCTTCCACCGAAGCCTCGCCGCCCAGGAATCCCTCGCTTCGATGTCGAATCTGGTCCAGGAGAACATCGCCGGGATCGGCGTCGTGAAGGCCTACGCGATGGAAGAGGATCAGGCGGCGCGCTTCGAAGAGGCGAACCACCACCTCCGTGCCCGGCAGCTCGCCCTCGTGCGGGCGAGCTCGGCGATGCCGGCGGTGACGGGGCTCCTGCCTGCGGCCGGTCTCGGCATGGTCCTCTATCTCGGGCTCGACATGATCGCCGCGGGGACGCTCAAGCCGGGTGCGCTCTTCGCATTCACGATCTACGCGCGGGTGCTGACCTTTCCGACGATGATGCTCGGCTACTCGGTGAGTCTGCTCCAGCGCGGTTCGTCGGCGATGCAGCGGATCGACGAGATCCTCTCGATCGAGCCCGCGATCGCGGACCATTCCGATGCCGTCGACCCCGGTGAGCTCGCCGGCGAGGTCGAGCTGCGAGGCCTGTCCTTCGGCTACGGCGAGGACGCGCGGGAGAACGCGCTCGAGAACGTGTCGCTCAAGGTGCCCGCCGGGAGCTCCCTCGGCGTCGTCGGCCCGGTCGGCTCCGGCAAGTCGACCCTGGCCGCGATGATCCCGCGGATCTACGAAGTGGACGACGGCCAGGTCTTCATCGACGGGATCGACGTCAACCAGATCTCGCTGTCTCGTCTTCGCAGCTCGATCGCGATGGTCCCGCAGGACTCGTTCCTCTTCTCCCTCCCGATCCACGCGAACATCGCCTACGGGCTCTCGGCGGACTACCGCCGCGAGGACGTCGAGCGCGCGGCCGCCCGGGCCCAGCTCGCGGACGACATCGAGGACCTGCCCCAGGGCTACGACACCCTGGTCGGCGAGCGGGGCGTCATGCTCTCCGGCGGCCAGCGCCAGCGAACGGCCCTGGCTCGCGCGCTCGCCCTCGATCCGCGCATCCTGATCCTCGACGACACGCTGTCGGCGGTCGACGCCGAGACCGAGCGTCGGATCCAGGGGGAGCTGGGCCGCGTCTTCGCCGGGCGAACGGTGGTCGTCGTCGCGAGTCGCGTCAACTCGGTCCGCGAGCTCGACCAGATCGTCGTCCTCGACGGTGGGCGGATCGTCGAGCGCGGCAACCACGCGGAGCTCCTCGCGAAGGGCGGTCTCTACGCGCGTCTCGCGGAGGAGCAGGCCGAAGAGGAACGGCGCCAGGCGGCGGGAGGGGCGGGGGCATGAGCGCAGCCGATCCCCAGAGCGAAGCGTTCTCCGAGGACGAGCTCGGCAAGGCCTACGACACGCGGATCCTCATGCGCCTGTGGCCCTACGTGCGCCCCTATTGGCGGCAGGTGGCCGGCACGCTCCTGCTCTTCGTGCCGCTCTTCGCCCTCGAGCTGGCACCGGCCTGGATCGTGAAGTCCGGCATCGACCACGTGGTCGAGGTCTACGATCTGATGCCCCTCGAAGGCGACCGGAGCGAGGCGCCGGGCAACGTGATGTCGAGCTTCGGCGACTCGGTGGACGGCGTCGTGGGCAGCGTCCTCGAAGCGCCCGAGGGCTGGTCGGTCGCGGGATGGCTCGCCTTCGTCTATGTGCTCACGACCCTGATCCTCGGCGCCCTTCAATACGTCTATCAGGTCTTGATGGCGTCGACGGGGCAGTACGCGATGGCGGAGCTGCGCCAGCACGTCTTCGAGCACATCCAGAAGCTCCAGATGAGCTACTTCGACGTGATTCCGGTCGGCCGGCTCGTCACTCGCGCGACCAACGACGTCGAGAACGTGGCGGAGATGTTCGCCCAGGGCCTCGTCGCGTTGATCACCGACGTGATCAAGATGTTCGGCTATGCGGCCGTGCTCTTCCTGCTCCAGCCGAAGCTCGCGCTCTGGTCCTTCGCGATCGTACCGGTGCTCGCCATCGCCGCCTTCTTCTTCCGGCTGAAGGTCCGCGAGGCCTTCCGTGAGGTCCGCGTCCGGATCGCTCGGATCAACACCTACATCCAGGAGAGCGTGACCGGGATGAAGGTCGTCCAGCTCTTCAGCCGGGAAACGCGGAACCTCGAAGAGTTCGACGCGATGAACGCGGACCACCGCAACGCGTGGAACAAGTCGATCCGCTACGACTCGCTCCTCTTCGCCACGGTCGAGGTCGCGGGCAACGTGACGATCGCGGTCATCATCTGGGCCGGAACCGGGATCGCCGAGATCGGCATCATGTACGTCTTCATCGACTACATGCAGCGCTTCTTCATGCCGCTCCGGGACCTCTCCGCCAAGTACTCGGTCATGCAGTCGGCGATGGCCGGGGCGGAGCGCATCTTCCAGGTCCTGGATACCGAGCCGCAGGTGGCCGACCTCGTGGAGCGCGCGCCCGAAGGCGATCCGGCGAAGCGCGGCCTCGTCGAGTTCGACCACGTGTGGTTCAGCTACCAGGACACCGCGGGCGTGCCCGACGACGAGGTCGACTGGATCCTCCAGGACGTGAGCTTCACCGTCGACGTCGGCCAGAAGGTCGCCTTCGTGGGGGCGACCGGCGCCGGCAAGACGACGATCATCAAGCTCCTGACCCGCCTCTACGACGTCGACCGCGGGACGATCCGCGTCGACGGGATCGACGTGCGGGAGCTTCCCCAGCAGGATCTCCGCCGCCGCGTCGCGACCGTCCTCCAGGACGTCTTCCTCTTCAGCGGCAGCGTCGCGAGGAACATCGCCCTCGGCCGCGGTGACCTCGACCAGACCACCGTCCTGCGCGCCGCCCGGGCCGTCGAGGCCGATCCCTTCATCCAACGGCTGCCCGAGGGCTACGAGACCGAGGTCTTCGAGCGGGGGGCGAACTTCTCGACCGGACAGCGCCAGATCCTGTCCTTCGCCCGGGCCCTCGCCCACGATGCCCACGTCCTGGTGCTCGACGAGGCGACCAGCGCGATCGACACGGAGACCGAGGCCGCGATCCAGCGCGGCATCCACGTCCTGATGGAGGGCAAGACCGCGATCGCGATCGCCCACCGCCTGTCCACCATCCGGGACGTCGACACGATCCACGTGCTCAAGGACGGCCGCCTGGTCGAGTCGGGCTCCCACGACGTCCTGCTCGCCCAGCGCGGTCACTACGCGCGGCTCCACCAGCTCCAGTCCGAGAACCAGGGGGGCGCGGAGGGCGCCGCGGAGGCGAGCGTCCAGCCCGCCTGAGCGCCGCCCGCCTCCGGTTCCATTCGATAGACTGCGGGCGCTGACCCCATGCGCCCCACCCGCGCACGGTTCAAAGGAGTCTCCCGTCATGGCCCTCTTCGCCGAGATCCCCTCCGAAGGCGACGCCCGTCGCTACGACATCAAGAGCCCCGTCACCCTCGAGTCGATCGGGCAGTTCCAGTCGGCCACCGCCGACGAGGTGAAGGCGGCGGTCGACCGCGCGCGCAAGGCCCAACGCGAGTGGGCGACGCGCTCCTTCGACGACCGTGCGCAGGTCCTCTGGGCGATCGTGGACGGTCTCGTCGAACGCCAGGACGAGATCGTCGATCTCGTCATCAAGGAGACGGGCAAGGCGCTCAACGAGGCGATCAGCATGGAGGTCCTCGCGCCCTGCATGCAGATCTCCCACTACGCGAAGTACGGCAAGAAGTACCTCGCGACGAAGACGAAGCGGCCGTCGGGCGTCATGCGCTTCGCCAAGAAGGTCACGCTCCACTACCAGCCCCTCGGCGTCGTCGGGCTCATCACGCCCTGGAACGGTCCCGTGGCCCTCGCCGCGAACCCGCTCGCCCAGGCGCTGATGGCCGGGAACGCGGTCGTCCACAAGCCGAGCGAGGTCACTCCGTTCTCGGCGGTGCTCCTCCAGGAGATCTGCGAGAAGGCGGGGCTGCCCAAGGATCTCTACCAGGTCGTCCAGGGCGACGGCGCGACCGGGGCGGCGCTGATCGACGCGGGCGTCGACAAGGTGTCCTTCACGGGGAGCGTCGCGACCGGGCGAAAGGTCGGCGAGGCCTGCGGACGGAACCTGATCCCGTGCACCCTCGAGCTCGGGGGCAAGGACGCGATGATCGTCTGCGCGGACGCGGATCTCGATCGCGCGGCGGACGGGGCCGTGCGCGGCTCCTTCTTCAACACGGGGCACTACTGCTGCGGGACGGAGCGCGTCTACGTGCCGGAATCGATCTACGAGCCCTTCGTCGACAAGGTCGTGGAGATGACGAAGCCCCTGACCCAGGCGTCGAGCGGGGCTTCGGACGTCGGCGCCGTCTTCTGGGACAAGCAGATGGACATCATCGAGGACCACATGCGCGACGCCAGGGAGAAGGGCGCGCAGGTGCGCGTCGGCGGCGAACGCAACCGGAGCCTCTCCGGCTACTACTTCCCGCCGACCGTCGTGACCGACGTCGATCACACGATGGACCTGATGCGCCGGGAGACCTTCGGGCCGATCGTGGCGATCCAGAAGGTCCGGGACGAGGACGAAGCGCTCGAGCTCGCCAACGACTCCGACTACGGACTCTCCGGCAACGTGTGGACCCGGGACCTGGAAAAGGGCGCACGGCTCGGCGCGCGCATGGTGACCGGCAGCGTGTCGGTGAACGACATCGCCGTGACCTACGGCGTCCCGGAGACGCCGTTCGGCGGCGTCAAGGAGAGCGGCGTCGGCCAGGTGAACGGCGAGGTGGGCATTCGCGGCTACTGCCACGTCCACCCCGTCATCGTGGACACCACGAAGAAGGCCCAGGGCGGCTACCCGTACACCGAAGAGAGCGCCGAGGGACTGCGCAAGATGGTGCGGACCGTCTTCGGCAACAAGTTCCTGCGGAAGCTCTTCGTCTAGGCCGTCGCCTGCGGGCGCTCGGCGATTTTCGGGCTTCTGCGGGGCCGTCGCCTGCGGGCGCTCGGCGCGTTCTTGTGCTTCTGCCGGGCCATCGCTTGCGGGCGCTCTGCGGGGCCGGGACTTCTCGTCCGGGGCGCTTGGCGGACACGCTGCTTGCTGTCGGCGGGGTAGGGGGTTCGCCCCAGGCGCGCTGAGGGCCGCGAGGGCGGAAATGCACGTGCGGTGCGCGCGCGTGGGGTGCGCCAGGTCGCACCGAGTGGGCCGAAACACTCAATCATTTCGCTGGATTGCCGAAACACACTCCGAGGACGTGTCGGTTTCCTCCGGTTCGCGCTGCGCGATGCCGAGGGGCCGACCGGAGGAGCGTGATGGACCGGCAGGCGACGAAAGAGCTGCGAGCGGACGCGGACCTCTGGGCCCGGCGGACGTCGGGGTTCACCCTGGTCGAGGTCGCGATCGTCCTGGCGATCATCGGCATCGTGACCGCGGTCTCCATGCCGAACGTGGACCGCTACTTCGAGGCGGTGAACGGCCGCGCGGCCGCGCGGTCCGTCGCCAACGCCTTTCAGCACGCCCGCGCCCAGGCCATCCGGACCGGCGCCAACCACGTCGTGTTCTTCTCGATCGGGGGGGCTGGTGACACGGCGGGCAACAACCTCGAGCGTCCCGACGGCGGGCTCGTCCCGATCCTCGTGCTCAACGACGGACGGCCCGGCTCCGCGGACCAGAACTGCGAGATCGACGCCGGCGAAGAGACGGTGACCTTCAACGCGCAGGATGGCGTCGGCTGGGGCTTCAACGGTCCGCCGGCGGCGAGCACACCGCCGGACGAAGAGCTCGCGAACATTCCCGCCGCCGGTTCGAGTCTCCGACTCCCCACCGGCGCGGTCACCACCTGGGTCCAGTTCCGACCGGACGGCGTCCCCGTGGCGATCGATGCGGCCTGCAACGCCGGCCAGCTCGGTTCGGGTGGTGGCACGATCTATCTCTGGACGTCGAACCGGGACTTCGCGATCACGCTGTCGCCGCTCGGCGGCGTGCGCGTGCATACCTGGAACGCGAACAACGGAGCGTGGACGTCGTGAGTCTCGATCGGCCGGAACGAATTCGAAGCACGCGATCCCAGCGCGGCTTGACCCTGGTCGAGATGATGATCGCCATGATCATCCTCTCGATCGGGCTCCTCGGCGTCGCCGGCTTGCAGGTCCGCGCGATCACCGAGGGTTCGGGCGGGCGCCATCTCTCCGAAGCGAGCGCGATGGCGCGCAATCGTGTGGAAGAGCTCGGCCGTCTCGCGTGGGACGACACCGACCTCGACGATTCGGCGGGCGCCTGGGTCACCGACCCGACCCCGATCACGGGTCTCGATGGCGTCGCCTACACGCTCGCGGACCGGATCGACTGGGACGATGCGGATCCGGCGGAGGTGCAGCTCAAGTCGATCGAGGTCCGGGTGACCTGGGACGACGAGAAGCGCCAGAACCGACAGGTGCTGCTCACCAGCGCTCGCCTCCGGGAGGTCGACGAATGAGCCGCGTCCAGCTTCACGAGATCGAACACCGGCGCGGGGCCGGCTTCACGCTCATCGAGCTGATGCTGGTCGTGACCATGCTGTCGGTCGTGATGTATCTGACGCTGGACAGTCTGCGCAGCCAGAAGACGACCTCGATCGTCACGGAGCAGATCGTCGAGGTCCAGAACAACGTGCGCGCGGTCTCGTCGCTCCTCGAGCGCGAGATCCGCATGGCGGGCTTCATGGTCCCGGCGGCGGTCTCGGTCTGCGGCGTCGATCGGACCGACGCGCCGGACGAACTCTTCCTGTCCGAGGTCGAAATGATCGTTCCGGACGATGAGCGAGCCGGCACGCTCGGTGCGCGACTCTCGGCCTTGAATTCCTGGGCTGCTGGTACCGTGCCGCCACCCGCCAGCCCGCTCCTTCCGATCGGTGGAGGAACGGAGGTCACGCTCGCCCTCGATGCTACGACCACCGACCTCGACGACGACGGGAGCTACTTCTACGACAACGACGACAGCGGTACGCCTGAATCGGACTTTCGCGATGACGGCGGGTTCATTCTCGCTGACATGGCGAATCCCGGTCGAGGAACGGTGTGCGGCACGGTGAAAGAATCCTCCTCGACCTCGATCACGCTTCGCGTGAGAGCTGGGCAGCTGACGGCTCACTCTGCGACTTCAGACGCACCGGAGGAGGTCGTGATCGTGCCCGCCGCGCACTACTGGGTCTCGGACGTGGCTACTGGACGACTCCAGCGAAACAGTGACCTGCTGGTCAAGGACGTAGACGACTTCCAGATCTCGTACTTCTTCGACGACGACGGGGACGGCGTGATCGACAACGCGTCGGCGCCACCGCCCGCGCCGCCGGACGAGGAGCGGGGCGACCTCGCCACGCGCTTGTACGACCCGGCCGATCAGGACAACTCTTCGCTCGCCGAAGTCCGTTTCTCGATTGTGCTTCGTGCGGCGTCGAATGATCCGGACTACGACGACGGGGAGTTCATTGAGTTCGAGAACCGCGCCGACGTGCTGGGCAACGACAACTTCCGTCGCCGCGTGCTGATCGGTGCTGTTCGACCGCGCAACGTCGTGAACGATGGGAGCATCTGATGAGTGATCGCCGAACGCGAACGAATTGCCGACGAGAGGAAGGCATCGCCCTGATGCTGTCGGTCCTGCTGCTGGTCGCGGTCTCGGCGCTGGCGCTGTCGACGATGCAGACGGCGGCGAGCGACGGCACGGTCGCGGGCTTCCAGAATCAGGAACAGATCGCGTTCTATGCCGCCGAGGCCGGGATCGCCGATGCCCGGGCCGTCATCCGGAACATGGGCGAGCGTTCCGAGGTCCCGGACTACCCCGCCGACTTCCCGGACGAAGACAACCCGGAAGAGCTCTCGAATCCGAGCGAGTTCGAGACCGGCGACCAGCCGATCTACTACGCGGACCCGAATCCGCCGACCGCAGCGCCGATCATGTATGTCGGCGAGGGCGCGCCTTGCACCGAGGGCTGCAACATGACCCTCGGCGGTCTCAAGTTCAATCACACGAAGTGGCAGGTGAACGTCGTCGGGGAGTCGCCTTCCGGCGACCAGAAACGGCTCGAGGTCGTGGCCACGCGGCTTCTGGCCGTCGGCTACTAGCCCGAGCGGAGTCGCTTCGAATCCTCTGGGAGGGGACAGGATGACCGGGTCGATCCTTCGCCGCGCGTCTGCGCGTATGCTCGTCGCGGGACTCGTCGTGACGTCCTCGACATTCCTCTTCGCCTGCGGCGAGGGCGGGAGCGGCGGCGAGCCCGAGCGTGTCGCGACGATGGTCGGGCAGGCGCCGGCCGCGCAGGAGCGCCGATCCGGCGGGAGTGCGCCGGAGATCGACGACCTGTCCTGGTCCCCGCGTGCGCCGATGCCGGGCCGCACGATCGAGGCGGAGGCCTCCGTCTCCGACGCCGACGGCGACCGCACGACGGTCACCTACCGGTGGCTCGCCGCCGATGGCCGCGAGATCGGAGAAGGACGCCGCTTCCGGACCACCGGTCTCGAGTCGGGCGACACGATCGAGCTCGTCGCGGTCGCGACCGACGGCGAGAACGAGAGCGAGCCCTGGTCCGTGGAGATCGAGCTGGGTGAGCAGGCCGCCGCGATCGACCTCGTCGCGATCGACGCCCCCGACGAGGCGCGTCCTGGAGCGATCCTCGAGGCCGTGGTCGAGACGACCGACGAATCCCAGCCCTTCGACATCCTCTACACGTGGCGCGTGGGCAACGAGGTCGTCGGCGAAGACGACGAGCTCGACACGTCGGACATCGCGCCCGGCCTGCCGATCGTCCTCTCCGCGCGCCTCGAGTTCGACGACCGCGTGACGCGGCCCGTTCATTCGAGGCCGTTCACGCTCTCCGGCGGGGGCTCGCCCCGGATCGCGAGCGAGCCGCCGTCGTCGCTCGAGGGCGGCCTCTTCCGCTATCAGCTTCGCGTGGCCGACGCCGCCGCCGACGTCCGGTACGTCCTCGCCGAGGGGCCGGACGGCATGACCGTCGATGCGCAGAGCGGCGTCGTCGTCTGGCGCCCCGGTCGTGACCAGCGCGGCCGCTTCGACATCGAGGTCCAAGCGCTCGATCGCTGGGGGAGCGGGGCCGCCCAGACCTTCTCGATCACGGTCGACGACCCGGCGCCGCCCGCCAGCGCCCGCTGAGTCCGGCGCGTCTCAGCGGACTCTCTTCTGCGCGATCGGCGCGGGCCCGCGGCTCTCGAGCCGGTTCGCTGGACCGGAATCCGGGATCGGTCGCGGTGCCGCGGTGTGTCCGGCGCGCGCAGTGCGCATTCTGCTCGAATGCGCAGCGGACCGCGCATTCCAAACGCCGTTCTTCGACAGAAGGCTCGTGGAAATGTTCCGTTCCCGAGCTTGGCGTGGCTCGCGAGATTGGGGTACCTACTCCGTATCCCCCCATTGAGAGACGATTCCGGTCGACGAGTCAGCCTTCGTCGACCTTGGAGATCCCCGGATCGAGAACGAATCCAGCCCCGCCCGCTCGCGCCTCCGCCGTGCTCCCGAAGCACGGCAAGGACCTGATCTGGCAGGGAAAACTCGTTCTCTTGGCCTGGCTGGCTAGACCGGTTCGAAGCGGAAACGCCTAGAATCGGGGGTGAAGAACCACTCCTTCTCGCGCGCGACATCGAGAGCCCACGCGGTCCGGTGATGCACAGGGAAGGGACGAGGTTCGGGATCGCGACACGTAGATGGGGGGAACACCCCCGAATTGCGTCCCGACCTCGGTAGACAGTCGATCGATCGAGGGTTGCTTGCGCATCAAGAGTCTCCAGCTCCACGGATTCAAGTCGTTCGTCGACCGCACGGTCTTCAGCTTCGATGACGGCATGACCTGCGTCGTCGGACCGAACGGCTGCGGCAAGTCGAACGTCGTCGACGCCATCAAGTGGGTGATGGGCGAGCAGTCGGCCCGCAAGCTCCGCGGCAAGGGCATGGACGACGTGATCTTCGCCGGCTCGGAGAACCGCCCGCCGATCGGCATGGCCGAGGTCTGCCTGACCTTCGACAACCGCGATGGCCAGGCCCCCGCCGCGTACGCGGCGTACAGCGAGATCGAGATCTCGCGCCGCCTCTACCGCTCGGGGGAGTCCGAGTACCTGATGAACAAGGCGCCCGCGCGCCTGAAGGACGTCCACGATTTCTTCCGGGACACCGGGATCGGTCTGCGTGGCTACACGATCGTCGAGCAGGGCAAGGTCGCCGAGATCGTCTCTTCGAAGCCGGAGGATCGGCGAGGGCTGATCGAGGAAGCAGCCGGGATCGGCAAGTACAAGGCGCGCAGGAGAGAGGCCGAGAGCAAGATGCGCTCGACCGAACAGAACCTGACGCGCGTGAACGATGTCCTGAACGAGATCCGTCGCCAGATCACCAGTCTCGAGCGCCAGGCGAAGAAGGCCGCGCGCTACAAGCGTCTCCAGGAGACCCAGCGCGTGCTCGAGCTGTCCCTCGCGGCCGACGAACGCGCGGCACTCCTCGAAGAAGTCGAGCGTGAGTCCGGATCGCTCGGCACGCTCAAGGATCAGATGACCGCGCTCGAGGCGAATCTCGCCGAGCGCGAGCTCGCTGCCCAGGAACACCGCATCGCCCTGGCGGAATCGGAGAAGGCCGTCAGCGCGGGCGCCGAGAAGCTCTACGGCCTTCGCAGCGAGATCAAGAACCTCGAAGGTCGAATCGAGCTCGCGCGCCGCGAACGCGACAACCTCGAGGAGTCGAGCGCCTCCAGAAAGAGCGAGCTCGAGACCCTCAGCGAGCAGCTCGCGACCGCGGAGCAGGAGCACCGCTCGGCCAAGGAAGAGCTCGAGCAACTCGAGCGCGGTCTCGCCCAGGAGCAGGCCGGGATCGAAGAGGCCGAGCGCGAGGTCCAGGGCGCGCAGGAGGCGCTCCGCGCGCGGGAGGCGGAGCGCGATGCCAAGAACACGGCCCACGTCGAGCTGCTGACTGCGGTTGCACGAAGCGAGGACAGGATCGCGGGGCTCGGCGACCGGCGCGCCTCGATCGATCAGCGCATGCGCGGTGTCGACGCCGACGTCGAAGCCCAGCAGACCCAGGCCCTCGAAGCGGGGCGCGAGCAGACGAGCCTCGAGGAGGGGCTGCGCAACCTGCTCGCCGACCGGGACCGCCTGCAAGATCAGCTACGCGAGGCGATGCGCGCGCACGAAGAGGCGAAGGAGGGCCTCGCGGCGGCGACCGAAGCCGCACAGGAGGCGGTCAAGACCGCGCAGACGAGCCAGGCTCGCTACGACTCGCTGCGCGAGGTCGTCGAGGGTCGTCAGGACATCGGTGCCGGCGCACGTCATCTCCTGAGCGGCGGACAGGAGGCCGCGGATCGCTACGGCCTGCGCGGCCTCGTCCGTGAGCTCCTCGAAGCCGACCCCGAGGTCGAGCGCGCGGTCGAGGCGGTCCTCGCCGACCGCGCCGAGGCGATCGTGATCGACGAGAGCCGAGGCGCACTCGCCGCTCTGGAGGCGCTCCGGCGGGACGAGGCCGGGCGCGGCGTCTTCGTCGTCCAGCGCGCCCAGCCCGAGGTGCCCGCCGGTCTCGTTCCGCTCGGCGATCCGCTCCTCAAGCGAGTGCGCCCGCGAGCGGGCAGCGAGGGCGTGGCCCGCTCGCTGCTCGGCGACGTCTACCTGATCGATCGCCTCGAGCAGGCCTTCGAACACTTCGGGACGGGGCGTCTTCCGGCGACCTTCGTGACGCCGAGAGGTGACCTCGCGACACCGGATGGTGTCGTTCAGGGCGGCGGCGACTCGTCGGCGAGCGGCATGCTGACCCGCGCGCGCGAGGTGCGCGAGCTCGAGGTCGAGGTCGCGCGCTTCGATCAGGTCGCCGAGCAGAAGCGGGCGGCCCAGGAAGCCGCCGAGGACCGGCTCGCCAAGGCGAGCGAGGAGCTCGAGAACCTTCGCAACCGACATCACACGGCCGCCCTCGCGGTCGCGAACCACGAGAAGGACCTCGAGCGCTCGACCGAGAAGGTGAAGCGGATCGGTGAGGCTCAGCAGACGCGGACCGCCGAACGCTCCGATCTGCTCGCCGAGCAGGAAGCCGTCGGCGAGGAACTCGAGACGCTGACCCGGCAGCTCGAGGATCGCCGTCAGGAGCGCGAGGCGAGCCAGCGGGCCGTCGACGCGATCGGTCTCCAGATCAGCAGCGCCGGCCGGGAGCTCTCACGCCGCGAGAGTCGGGTCGCCGAGCTTCGCGTCGCCTACCGCGCCCGCGACGAGCAACGACTCCGGCTCCGGGAGACGGCGACCCGCGCCGAACAGTCCGAGCGCGAGACGCGGACCTGGATCGAGCGCCGCAACGCGGAGATCGAGAACGCGCGGGTCCGCCGCGAGACCCTGCGCGAAGAGATCGAGGAGGCCGAGCACACGCTCGCCGGGCGACTCGAGACCGAGGAGGTCGCTCGGGTCGAGAGCGACACGCTCCGGGAGAAGTTCGAGGCGATCCAGGCCAAGGTGACCGAGATCGACGACAGTGCCCGCGAGATGCGGGGGGATCTCGGCGCTGCTCGTGAGAAGACGAGTCAGGCGGAGCTCAAGCTCTCCGAAGCGCGCATGCGCCTCGACCACCAGGCCTCGAGTGTGCGCGAACGCTGGAGCGTCGAGATCGAGCACTGGAAGCTGCCCACGATCGAGGAGCTCGAAGCGGGCGCGGAGCTCGACACGCGTCCGGCCGCGGACACGGAGACCGCGGCGGACGGCGAGGCGGCTTCCGACGGGGCCGAGTCCGACGGCGCGGAGCCCGCCGCGGCGACCGCTCCCAGCGACGCGCTCGCCGCCCGCGGCATGGCCGCAGACGCAGCCGCCGAAGAGAGCGAGGACGAAGACGAGACGGCGATGAGTCCGGCCGCGGCGCTCCGCGAGGCGAAGCGCAACGTCGAGCTCGCGATGCTTCCGACCGCGGACCGGAAGCGCGAGGCGGAGAAGGTCCGCAAGTCGCTCCAGTCCCTCGGTGACGTCAACCTCGGCGCGATCGAGGAGCACGAGGAGCTGGCCGAGCGCTTCCGCTTCCTGTCGGAGCAGAAGGAAGACCTCGAAGGCACGATCCACAACCTTCGCGAGGCGATCAACCGGATCAATCGCACGAGCCGCAAACGGTTCCGCGAGACCTTCGATCTCGTGAGCAAGCACTTCTCCGAGAACTTCCCGAGGCTCTTCGGCGGCGGCAAGGCGAGCCTCGAGCTGACCGAATCCGAGGACATCCTCGAGGCGGGCGTCGACATCATGGCCCAGCCTCCGGGCAAGCGGCTCCAGAACGTGAACCTGCTCTCCGGTGGCGAGAAGACGATGACGGCCCTGGCGCTCCTCGTCGCGGTCTTCCAGGTCCGGCCGAGCCCGTTCTTCCTCCTGGACGAGGTGGACGCGGCCCTCGACGACGCGAACGTCGGTCGCTTCAACCAGCTGATCGTCGAGATGGCTCAGCAGAGCCAGTTCCTCGTGATCACGCACAACAAGCGGACGATCGAGGTCGCCGACGTGCTCTACGGCGTGACCATGGAGCAGCGCGGCGTTTCGAAGCTCGTGTCGGTGGTGCTCAGCTAGGCGTCCGGGGCAACGGCTGGACCGACCGGACTTCTGGCGGGCGACGGGTTCCCACGGAACCCTTCGGTGGTAGGCTCCGCGCTCGATGGATCCCAACGCCGCGCTCTACGACCTCACGCTCCTCATGTACGAGCGGCCCGGCTTGATCGTGGCCGCCGCGCTGCTGACTCCGCTGCTGCTCGGCGTCCTCCTCGACCGACTGGGGTCGCGACCGACCGGGGCGCTCGAAACCACGGCGCGCGCGGAAGAGGCCGAGGCGACCGCGGAAGCGCCGACCGAGGAGGCGGCGCAGGTGCTCGCGCCGGAGCCGGCGCACGAGAGCCCGGTCGAGCCGGTCTCCACGCCCGTCGAGCCCGAGCCCAAGCCGGAACCGGTTCCGGAGCCGATCCCCGAACCCGCTCCGGAACCCGAACCGGAGCCGGCTCCGCCGCCTCGTCCGCGACTCCGGGACCGTCTGCTCCGGACGAGCGAAGCGCTGGTCGGTCGGCTCGGCGGCGTCTTCGGCGGGAGCGCGGTCGAGGGCGAGCTCCTCGACGAGCTCGAGGAGATCCTCTTCACAGCGGATCTCGGCGTGCAGACGGCGGAGTCGCTCCTCGAACGCGTGCGGAGCGAGGGGCGCGGCCAAGACGGCGCTCGGGTCCGCGAGATCCTGAAGACGGCGATCGGCGAGAAGCTCGCCGGCGCCCAGCGCACCGAGGATCCCTTCGCGCTGGCATCGAAGCCGCACGTGATCCTGGTGCTCGGCGTGAACGGCGCAGGCAAGACGACCACGATCGGGAAGCTGGCCGCGCAGCACCAGGCGAAGGGCCGCAAGGTCCTGCTCGGGGCCGGTGACACCTTCCGCGCCGCGGCGATCGAACAGCTCCAGACGTGGGGCGAGCGGGTCGGCTGCGACGTGATCGCCGGAGAGGCCGGGGGCGACCCGGCGAGCGTGGCCTTCGACACGGTCAAGGCCGCCGTCGCCCGGGACGTGGACGTCGCGATCATCGATACCGCCGGCCGTCTCCAGACGAAGAAGCCCTTGATGGAGGAGCTCGGAAAGATCGTGCGCGTGATCGGACGCGACGTGCCCGACGCGCCCCACGAGATCCTCCTCGTTCTCGACTCCAACACGGGGCAGAACGCGATCTCCCAGGCGCGGCTCTTCACCGAGGTCGCCGACGTGACCGGGCTCGTGCTCACGAAGATGGACGGCACGGCGAAGGGCGGCGTGATCGTCGGACTCGCGGACGAGTTCCGGATTCCGGTGAACTTCGTGGGGGTCGGCGAGGGAATCGAAGATCTTCGCGAGTTCGAGGCGGCGGAGTTCGTCGACGCGCTCTTCGGAGAAGGCTAGGCCGCAACCGAAGGGCGCTCTGCGAAGATGTGGACGGGCCTCGGGAGGGCCTGCGGCAGAGGGGAAAGCGCATGGCTGGCTTTGTACTGGCATTGGATCAGGGGACGACGTCTTCGCGGGCGCTTCTCTTCGACGAGGCCGGGGCGGTCGTCGGGGTCGAGCAATTCGAGTTCCCGCAATCCTTTCCGCAGCCCGGCTGGGTCGAGCACGATCCGCACGAGATCTGGGACAGCCAGCTGCGCGCGGCGCGGGGCGTGCTCGAGAAGGCGGGGGTCGCACCGGCCGACATCGCTGCCCTCGGCATCACGAACCAGCGCGAGACGACCGTCGTCTGGGACCGCAAGACCGGCGAGCCGATCCATCCCGCGATCGTCTGGCAGTCGCGCCAGTCCAGCGGCGTGTGCGACGACCTGCGCTCGCGGGGCCTCGACGACGAGATCCGCGCGCGGACGGGTCTGTTGATCGATGCGTACTTCTCGGGGACGAAGATCCGCTTCATCCTCGATGCGGTCGACGGGGCGCAGGCGCGCGCCGAGGCGGGCGAGCTCTGCTTCGGAACGATCGACAGCTGGCTGATCTGGAAGCTGACCGGCGGCCGGGTCTTCGCGACCGAGCCGTCGAACGCGTCGCGGACGCTCCTCTTCAACATCCACGACGGGAGCTGGGATCCCTTTCTGCTCGACGCGCTGCGGATTCCCGAGGCGATGCTGCCGGAGGTTCGGGATTCGAGCGGGGCGTTCGGAGAGACGGATCCGGACATCCTCGGTGCGGCGATCCCGATCGCGGGCGTCGCCGGCGATCAGCAGTCGGCGCTCTTCGGGCAGGGCTGCCTCGAACCCGGTCGCGCGAAGAACACCTACGGCACCGGCTGCTTCCTCTTGATGAACACCGGCGCCGACGCGCCGCGATCCGAAGCGGGGCTGATCACGACCGTCGCCTGGCGGAGGGAAGGGCGTCTCGAGTACGCGCTCGAAGGATCGATCTTCGTCGCGGGATCGGCCGTCCAATGGCTGCGCGACGGACTCGAGTTCTTTTCGCAAGCCGCGGAGAGCGAAGCGCTGGCGAAGTCGGTGCCGAACACCGAAGGCGTCTACGTCGTCCCGGCGTTCGTGGGTCTCGGCGCACCGTACTGGGACGAGGACGCTCGGGGGACCCTCGTCGGCATCACCCGCGGAACGAACCGCGCCCATGTGACCCGCGCGACCCTGGAGTCGATCGCGTTCCAGACCCGGGACGTGATGGGCGCGATGGGACAGGACTCGGGGATCGCGCCGCAGGTGCTGCGCGTCGACGGAGGCGCCTGCGAGAACGACTTCCTCATGCAGTTCCAGGCCGACATCCTCGGGATCACCGTCGAACGCCCCGCCGTCCTCGAGGCGACGGCGATGGGGGCGGCGCGATTGGCCGGGCTGGGTGTCGGCTTCTGGCGGGATGCGGCGGCGCTGGATGCGGGGGGCGGTGCCTCGACGCTCTTCGAGCCGACCATGTCGGAGGACGAGCGGGAAGCGCGCTATCGAGGCTGGCTCCGCGCGGTCGAACGCTCGCGGGCGTGGGCGGAAGAATGACGCTCACGGGCGAACGGCCCCTCGTGATCGCGCACCGCGGCGCCTCCGGCGACCGACCGGAGAACACCCTGCCGGCCTTCGAAGAGGCGATCGCCCAGGGCGCGGACATGATCGAGACCGATCTGCATCTGAGCCGGGACGGCGTCGTCGTCATCCATCACGACGCGGGCCTCGAGCGCCTGGGGGAAGCGGGAGAGATCCGCAGCCGGACGGCGGCGGAGCTCGCGGCCCTCGACGCGGCGCCGGGGGACCCCGAGACGCTCCGGATTCCGACCCTGCTCGACGTCCTCGAAGGCTTCGCCGAGCGGATCGACTGGAATCTCGAGCTGAAGGTCGGACTCGAGACCCCCTACGAGGGGATCGAGGCGCTGGTCCTGTCGGAGGTCGAGGCCCGCGGGCTCCTTCGACGGGTCCTCTTCTCCTGCTTCGACGACGGCGTGCTGGAGCGGCTGCGCGCCGGCTCGCGGGCCGCGAGGCTCGGCGTGCTCGTTTCCCCGCGGGCACCCGACGACGTCTTCGGGCGGGCGGATCGGGTGGGGGCCGAGGCGATCCATCCCCACGTCTTCCTCGTGAACGAGGCGCTGGTCGCCGGTGCCCACGAGCGTGGCCTGGCGGTCTACCCCTACACCGCGAACGAGCCCTCCGAGATGGCGCGTCTGCTCGACCTCGGAGTGGACGGGGTGATCACGAACCACCCGCGGGTGCTCGAAGCGCTCCTCGCGACGCGCGAATTCGCAGCTGAGTAGGCGGCTTGGCGCCCCTTGCCGCGCATTGCTGCGGGCGGCGCTGGTTGACTTTCAGGGCGCGGTGTCATAGGGTCGCAAGTTCGAAAAACGTTGGACCCGCAGTGACTTAGCCGCGTGGCGAAGCGACCGGACTCCCGATCGGCAGGGCCGGGCATGCAGGACGCCCCCGTCCTCCGTCCCACCGATCGAAGGCGAGCCGGAACGCACCAGGCCAGGGCCCGACATCGCACTTGTACTGACCGAGGCGGACTCGGGTCGGTGCGTGCCTCTTCTTACGGTTGGCGGTCTTCGGGCCGGTCCGTCGGGCAGGCGCCACCGCGCGACGCCCAACCCTGCACCCGAACGGGTCCGGGAGGCGTGAGGTCCCTCTCGGTCGACGGCGCGATGAAGGGCCGACGAAGGGCGAAGTCGCGAAGGGTCGACCGACCGGATGCCGTGTCGCGGCGTCGACGCCAGGAGTGGCGCGCGCGACCCGACACGACAACCCGAGCCAGGAAGGCTGGATGCGCACATGATGCGATACGGACTCCCCCCGAAGCAGGGCCTCTACGACCCCGAACTGGAGCACGATGCCTGCGGCATCGGGTTCGTCGCCAATCTCAAGAAGCCGGCGAGCCATCTGATCGTGGAGCAGGCCACCGAGATCCTCTGTCGCCTGACCCACCGCGGGGCCGCGGGCGCGGACGAAGCGACCGGTGACGGCGCGGGCATGCTGATCCAGACGCCCGACAAGTTCCTGCGCAAGGTCGCGGACGCCGCGGGCTTCGGCCTTCCCGAGCTCGGTCGTTATGCCTCCGCCCTCGTCTTCCTCGCGACCGACCCCGACGAGCGCGCCCGCCAGATCGCGATCGTCGAATCCTGGGTGACCGCCGAGGGCCAGGAATTCCTGGGCTGGCGCGAGGTTCCGACCGACCCGACCACGATCGGTGAGATCGCCCGGTCGGGCATGCCCGAGATCAAGCAGTTCTTCGTGGGCGCCGCGGACGGACTCGACGAGATGGCTTTCGAGCGGAAGCTCTACGTGATCCGCCGGCAGATCGAGAACGAGATCGAGCGGCTCGGCTCCGCCTTCCACGTCCCGAGCCTCTCCTCCAAGACGTTCCTCTTCAAGGGCATGTTCCTCGCCCACCAGACGCCCGAGTTCTTCCCGGACCTGCAGGATCCGGATCTCGAGAGCCGGCTGGCGCTCGTCCATCAGCGCTACTCGACGAACACGTTCCCGACCTGGGACCTCGCGCAGCCGTTCCGGTACCTCGCGCACAACGGCGAGATCAACACGATCCGCGGCAACCAGAACTGGATGAACGCGCGCGAGGGCACGCTCCGTTCGGATCTCTTCGGCGACGACCTGAGGAAGATCTTCCCGGTCATGCGGAACGGCACTTCGGACTCCGCGCGCTTCGACAACGCCCTCGAGTTCCTCCATCTCGCCGGCCGTGATCTCCCGCAGTCGATGCTGATGATGATTCCCGAAGCGTGGGAGAACGATCCGACGATGACGGAGGATCGTCGGGGCTTCTACGAGTACTACTCCTGCATGATGGAGCCCTGGGACGGCCCGGCCTCCATGTGCTTCTCGAACGGCGACGGCGTCGGCGCGGTCCTCGACCGCAACGGCCTTCGTCCCTCGCGCTACGTCCTGACCAAGGAAGGCCTCCTGGTGATGGGCTCCGAGGTCGGCACGCTCAAGATCGAGCCCGCCGACGTCGAGGAGAAGGGGCGCCTCGAGCCTGGCCGCATGTTCTACGCCGATCTCGACGAGGGCCGCATCGTCCGCGACGAAGAGCTGAAGGACCGCTACATCCAGCGCCATCCCTTCAAGACCTGGGTCGAGACCCACCAGCTCGAGCTCGGCGACCTCGGTCGGGTCGAAGCGGTGCACAAGCCGAACCCCGAGATCCGGCTCTCGCTCCAGCAGACCTTCGGATACACCCTCGAGGACATGCGCTTCCTGCTCGCGCCGATGGCGGCGAACGGCAAGGAGGCCCTCGGCTCGATGGGCGAGGACGCGGCGCTGGCCTGTCTCTCGGACAGGCCGCGGCTGCTCTTCTCCTACTTCAAGCAGAACTTCGCGCAGGTCACGAACCCGGCGATCGACTCGATCCGCGAGCGCCCGGTCATGACGCTCGATTCGACCCTCGGCGAGGAGAAGAACCTCCTCGACGAGACGCCCGAGCACGCGCAGCTGCTCCGCCTGCACCGGCCGGTCCTGCGTGACGCCGAACTCGAGGCGATCCGGCAGATCGACAAGCCCGGCTTCAAGAGCGTGACCCTCTCGACGCTGTTCAAGAAGGCGGACGGCGGGGATGGGCTTCGCGCGGCGATCGAACAGCTCTGCAGCGAAGCCGAGCAGGCGGTGGAAGGCGGCGCGAACATCGTGATCCTCTCGGATCGCGGCGTCTCCCCCGAGCTCGCGCCGATCCCGTCGCTGCTCGCGACGGGCGCGGTTCACCACCACCTGATCCGCAAGGTCCTGCGCACTCGCTGTGGCCTGATCGTGGAGACCGGTGAAGCCCGCGAGGTCGCGCACATGGCGCTCCTCGTCGGCTACGGCGCCGGCGGCATCAACCCCTACCTCGCCTTCGAGACCATCGGCGACATCGTCGAGTCGGGCACCTTCGTTCCCGACGACCTCGATCCCGCGACCGCCGAGGAGAACTACCTCAAGGCGATCGATCTCGGCCTGCTGAAGATCTTCGCGAAGATGGGGATCTCGACCCTGCAGTCCTACCGGGGCGCTCAGATCTTCGAGGCCGTCGGTCTCGGCGAAGAGATCGTGAAGCTCGCCTTCGACGGGACCCACTCCCGTGTGAAGGGCATCGGCCTCGACGTCCTCGCGCGCGAGGTCGAGATGCGCCACGACCAGGGCTTCCCGGAGAACGAGTACGAGTATCCGGAGCTCGATCCCGGCGGTCTCTATCAGTGGCGGCTCCGAGGCGAGCAGCACACCTTCAATCCCGAGAGCGTCTCGAAGCTCCAGCACGCCGTGCGCAACGAGAGCTGGAAGAGCTTCGAGGAGTACGCGAAGGCGGCCGACGACGACGCGGTCCGCATGCGGACCCTGCGCGGTCTGCTCGAGTTCAACTTCGACCAGGACCCGGTCCCGCTCGAGGAAGTCGAGCCGGTGGAAGACATCGTCGTGCGCTTCTGCACCGGCGCCATGTCCTACGGCTCGATCTCGGCCGAGGCCCACGAGACCCTCGCGATCGCGATGAATCGGATCGGCGGGCGCTCGAACACGGGCGAAGGCGGCGAAGATCCGAAGCGCTGGACGCCGGATCCGAACGGAGACCTCCGCCGTTCGAAGATCAAGCAGGTCGCGTCGGGTCGCTTCGGCGTCACGAGCGCCTACCTCGTGAACTCCGACGAGATCCAGATCAAGATCGCCCAGGGTGCCAAGCCCGGGGAGGGCGGCGAGCTGCCCGGTCACAAGGTCGACCAGATCATCGCGGACACGCGCTACTCGACGCCGGGCGTGGGCCTGACGTCGCCGCCGCCGCACCACGACATCTACTCGATCGAGGACCTGTCGCAGCTGATCCACGACCTGAAGAACGCGAACCGCTTCGGCAACGTGAGCGTCAAGCTCGTGTCGGAGACGGGCGTCGGCACGATTGCCGCGGGCGTCTCGAAGGGCAAGGCGGACGGCGTGCTCATCTCCGGTCACGACGGCGGAACGGGTGCCTCGGCGCTCACGTCGATCAAGAACGCGGGCTGCCCGTGGGAGATCGGGCTCTCCGAGACCCAGCAGACGCTGGTCCAGAACGACCTCCGTGGCCGAATCAAGCTCCAGGTCGACGGTGGTTTCAAGACCGGACGCGACGTGGCGATCGGAGCGCTGCTCGGCGCCGACGAGTTCGGCTTCGCGACCGCACCGCTGGTCGCGATGGGCTGCATCCTGATGCGCGTCTGCCACCTGAACACCTGCCCGGTCGGAATCGCGACCCAGCGCCCCGAGCTTCGCGAGCGCTTCGCGGGAGAGCCGGAGCACGTGGTCAAGTTCTTCTTCTTCGTGGCCGAGCAGCTGCGCCAGATCATGGCCGAGCTCGGCTATCGCAAGATGGACGAGATGATCGGCCAGACCCATCGCCTCCAGATGCGGAAGTCGATCAATCACTGGAAGGCTTCGTCGATCGATCTCTCGGACCTCCTGTTCCGGCCCGACGTTCCGCACGACATCGTGAACACGGGCAAGCAGGACCACGGTCTCGAGAAGGCCCTCGACATGAAGCTCCTCGAGCTGGCCGAGCCGGCCCTCGAGCGGGGGGAGAAGGTTCGCATCGAGCTCCCGATCGAGAACATCAACCGGACGGTCGGCACGATCCTGGGCTCCGAGGTGAGCCGGAAGTACGGGCTCGCGGGGCTCCCGGACGGAACGATCGAGATCGAGTTCACGGGCTCCGCGGGACAGAGCGTGGGCGCCTGGCTGCCGAAGGGCATCCAGATCCGAGTGACCGGCGACGCGAACGACTACTGCGGCAAGGGCCTCTCCGGAGGTCGCGTGATCGTGCGCGCGCCGGCGGACGTCTCCTACGAGCCGACCGAGAACATCATCGCCGGCAACGTGCTCCTCTACGGGGCGACCGGTGGCGAGGCGTTCTTCCACGGGCTCGCGGGCGAACGCTTCTGCGTGCGCAACTCCGGTGCCCACGCTGTCGTCGAAGGCGTGGGTGACCACGGCTGCGAGTACATGACCGGCGGGCGGGCCATCATCCTCGGCCCGACCGGGCTCAACTTCGCCGCCGGCATGAGTGGCGGTATCGCCTACGTCCTCGACGAGGCGGGTGACTTCGAGAGCCACCTCAACCCGCTGGCGGCCGTCGACCTCGATCCGCTGGGCGACGACGACGTCGAGTACCTCCAGAACATGCTCCGCAAGCACTTCGACTACACCCGGAGCGCGCGTGCCGAGGACATCCTGCGCAAGTGGGACACCTACGCCCCGAAGTTCGTGAAGGTGTTCCCGACGGAGTACCGCGAGGCCCTCGACAAGATGGCGGCCGAAGGGATCACGCCCTCCCGCTAGCCGAACCCGAACGGCCGCGCCGCGCGCGACCGCGACGAACCCCCAGGACGCGCCTCCCCCGAGAGTGGGAGGAGGGCGTCGAGAGAGACTCAGATGGCGAAGCCCACCGGATTCCTCGAAGAGAAGCGAGAGAACGTCACCTACCGCGACCGCAAGGAGCGGATCGGCGACTTCAAGCAGGTGATGAACACGATCCCCGTGGAGCAGCTGACGGCCCAGGCCTCCCGCTGCATGGACTGCGGGATTCCGTTCTGCAGCAACCCGAACAGCGGACGCGGCGGGTGCCCCCTCGGCAACATCATTCCGGACTGGAACGACCTCGTGTACCGCGGGAAGTGGGAGGAGGCGATCAGCCGGCTCCACTCGACGAACAACTTTCCGGAGTTCACCGGCTCGATCTGCCCTGCGCCCTGTGAGGCGGGCTGTGTGCTCGGAATCAACGACGACCCGGTGACGATCAAGAACATCGAGTTCAAGATCGTGAGCGAGGGCTGGGACCGTGGCTACATCAAGCCGGCCATTCCGGAGAAGCGGAGCGGAAAGTCGGTCGCCGTCGTCGGTTCCGGCCCGGCGGGGCTCGCTGCGGCTCAGCAGCTCGCTCGCGCGGGCCACACGGTCACCGTCTTCGAGAAGAACGACCGGATCGGTGGGCTGCTCCGCTACGGGATCCCCGAATTCAAGATGGAGAAGTGGATCATCGATCGCCGCCTCGAGCAGATGAAGGAGGAGGGGGTCTCCTTCCAGACCGGGGTCGAGGTCGGCAAGGACCTGACCGCCGCGGATCTGCGCAAGAACTTCGATGCGGTCCTGCTCACGATGGGCGCCGAGCAGCCCCGCGACCTGCCGGTCGAGGGACGCGAGCTCGAGGGCGTCCACTTCGCGATGGATTTCCTCCCCCAGGCGACCAAGCGGGTCCACGGGGACCAGCTGCCGCCGGAGGACGACATCCTCGCGGGTGGCAAGAACGTGGTCGTCCTCGGGGGCGGCGACACGGGCTCGGATTGTGTGGGGACGAGCCATCGCCAGGGTGCGAGCTCGGTGACGTCGATCGAGCTCCTCGAGGAACCGCCGCATGGCAAGAACCCGTCCACGCCGTGGCCGATGTGGCCGATGATCGCCCGCGGCTCCAGCTCTCACGACGAGGGCGGCACCCGCAAGTACGCGATGATGACGAAGCGATTCTCGGGGGCGAATGGCCGCATCGAGAAGCTCCATGGCGTCCAGGTGCGCTTCGGCGACCCGGACGAGTCGGGCCGGCCCGTCATGGAAGAGGTCGAGGGCAGCGAGTTCGAGCTGGATGCCGACCTCGTCCTGCTCGCTCTGGGCTTTCTCGGTCCGGTTCAGTCGGGTCTCATCGAGGACCTGGGGCTCAAGCTCGATCCGCGTGGCAACATCGAAGCGAACGTCGAGGACTACCGGACGTCGGAGCCGGGGGTTTTCGCCGCGGGCGACTGCCGGCGCGGACAGAGTCTCGTCGTCTGGGCCCAGTCCGAAGGCCGGGAGGCCGCCCGAGCGGTCGACACCTACCTGATGGGCGAGTCGCGCCTGCAATCGCGCAACACGGTCGGGAATTTCCCGGGCTGAGCCGAAGGTTTCGCCTCGCGGCGATCGTCGTGCCGCTCGACGGGCGACGCCCCCCGCAGACCTGTCTTCGCGCGACGTGCCCTGCGTCACCTTTTTGCAGGACTCGAACGCGTGCGTCTTTCCCTCGCCCCCACCCGGCGCGGATCGTGTAGGCTAAGACTCGACGAGCGAGTGAATCCAACGCGAGGACGGGGCGCGAACGTTGGCAACAGACGGTCTTCAGACGGGGCAGGCTTCCCAACAGACGACGGAAACCTCGCGGTTCGACTTCGAACGACTCGAGCGGGCCGTGTCCTTCCTGATCGAGGAGCACGAGCGCCTCTCCAGCGAGAAGGCAGCCCTTCTCGAAGAGCTCGTGGAGCGCGAGTCCCGCATAACATCGCTCGAGGCGAAGCTCGATCGTGAGCGAGCACTGCGCGCGACCGCCGTGGAAGGCGTCGACAAGATCGTCGTGCGCCTCGAGCAGCTCCGGGCGAGTGCCTCGGCGGCGGCGGAGCCCGCATGAGCGACGAGTCGAAGTCTTCGTCGGTCGTCGCCGTCCGGATCGCCGGGCACGAGTACAAGATCCGCAGCGACGGCGACCCCGACGGGCTGAAGGAGATCGCCGGCTACGTGGATCGCGCGATGGCGCGGGTCCGTGAGCGAACCGGAACCGTCGACACCTTCGACGTCGCGGTGCTGACGTGCCTGAATCTCGCCCGTGAGATCCTGGCGCTGCGCGAAGCCCGGACGCCGGAAGGATCCACCGCGATCGAGGACGACAAGCTGCGCTCGCTGATCGAGAACGTCGAGGCCGCGCTGCTCGTTCAGCCGATGACCGACGCCGTCGAGGAAACCGCACCCGCCACGGCAGAACGGGGTGCGACGACCCTCGAGCTGCCGAGCTTCGAGAGCCTTCGGGAGCGGGACGACGGCGAGGCGGCCGCGGCCGATCTCGAGGCGCCCCGGGTCGCCGCAGGCGGCCGCGACCGGGCCTCCTGACCGACGGTCCCGCCGCCTCCGGTGTCGCCCGCCAGGAACGACGAGAAGGCGGAGCTGCGTCGGCGCATGCGCGGGCTGCTGCGCGACCGCTCGGGGGAGGAGTCGGAACGCGCCGGGGCCGAGATCGCGGACCGACTCGAGAGGACGGCGGCCTGGGCGCGGGCCTCGACCGTGGCTGTCTACGCGAATCTGCCCGGCGAGGTCGCGACGGACACGCTGATCTCGAGCGCCTGGCGCGGCGGGAAGCGCGTTCTCCTTCCGCGCGTCGCCGGTGCGGGGCAGCTCGCCTTCGCGGAGCACCCGGTCGACGCGTCGCTCGTCACGGGGGCGTTCGGTGTGTCGGAGCCGCCGCCCACGGCGCCGCCGGTGGATCTCGTGGACGCGGATCTGGTCCTCGTTCCGGGACTCGCCTTCGACCGTCACGGCGGGCGCCTGGGGCGGGGGAGGGGCTACTATGATCGCGCCCTCGCGACGCTCGGCCGTTCGGGGGTGCGCGACGTCGCGACCGAACGCGACCCGGCGGTGCCGCGCACGATCGGCGTCGCCTTCGACCTTCAGCTCGTCGAGACGGTGCCCATGGACGTGCGCGACGTGCGCCTGGAAGCCGTCGTGACGCCTTCGGCGATGCACATCGTCGATCGCCCCGCGACCTGAGTAGAGCCGAACGACGATGGAGCAGGGATTCCCATGAGCGACGCAGCGATCCGGCAGGAGGTCGAGCGGCAGCTCGCCGTGATGCGCGAGGGAGCGGTCGACTTCCACGGCGAGGAAGAGCTGGCCGAGCGCCTCGCGGTCTGCCTGAAGGAGGACCGGCCGCTCCGCGTGAAGCTCGGCATGGACCCGTCCTCGGCGGATCTGCATCTCGGACACAGAGTCGTTCTGATGAAGCTCCGTCGTTTCCTCGAGCTCGGCCACACGCCGATCTTCCTCGTGGGCGACTTCACGGCGCGGATCGGAGATCCTTCCGGCCGCAACAAGACACGTCCGGCCCTGGATGAAGCGCAGGTGCGGGAGAACGCGAAGACCTACGTCGACCAGGTCGCGAAGCTGCTCGACGTCTCGAAAGTCGAGGTCCGGTTCAACGGCGAGTGGATGGATTCGATGACACCGTCGGATTTCGTTCGCCTGTGCTCGCAGACGACGGTGGCGCGGATGCTCGAACGCGACGATTTCTCCAAGCGCTACGCCGCGGAAGTGCCGATCTTCATCCACGAGTTCCTCTATCCCTTCGTTCAGGGCTACGACTCGGTGGCGCTCGAAGCCGATGTGGAGCTCGGCGGGACGGACCAGACGTTCAACCTGCTGATGGGGCGCGAACTCCAGCGGGCCTACGGACAGCCGCCCCAGGCCGTCCTCACGCACCCCTTGCTCGTGGGCCTCGATGGCCACGAGAAGATGAGCAAGAGCCTCGGCAACTCGATCGGCATCCTCGACGAGCCGGAGGACATGTACGGCAAGGTGATGAGCATTCCGGACGCGGCGATGTCGGAATGGCATCGCCTGCTCTCGATGGGCGATTGGGCCGATCTCGGGGCCGATCTCGCGCGATTCGCGGAGGGCGAGGGCGATCCGATGTCGCTGAAGCACCGCCTAGCACGCAGTATCGTGTCGCGTGTACACGGGGATGCGTCGGCGGACGCGGCGGGAGAACAGTTCAGGAAGGTCGTCCAGCGCAAGGAGATGCCGGACGACATTCCGGAGGTGGGTGTCGGACTCGACGGGCGGGAGGCCCTCAAGGTGTTCGAACTCCTGGTCGAGGCCGGGCTCGCGGCGAGCAAGAGCGAGGCACGTCGTCTCGCACAGCAGGGCGGGGTTTCCATCGACCAGGCCCGTGTGAACGACCCCACGGCGCTCGTGGAGGCCGGAGAGCACCTGGTCCAGGTCGGAAAACGTCGCTTCGCGCGGGTCCGGGTCGCCTGAGACCCGTCCGACTCGGCCGACGACTCCGCTCCGGCGGCGGGGGTGCCGGAAAGCGCCCGAGGGGGCGAAAAAAAAGCTCTAAACCCTCTAGAATTTCCCTTGCGCGGACTCGCAGCGTCCCGTAAGTTCCGGCGCCCGCCGCGGGGATCACTCGCGGGGGGATTCCCAAGCCATAGTCCGGATTTCACGCTGCTCACCTTGCAGCGCCGGGCTCCTTCGGCTCTGGGTTTTCGCGCAGAGACAGTCTGGACGGAGCTCTTGACAAGCTCCCAGGGCCTCGAGCGATCTTTGAAAACTGAATAGCGTGTGGTTCGCAGAGTCGGGTGGGGACACTCGGCGAAGCGGATCGAGACAACATTCAAGAAAAGTCCCCTAGCAGGACGCGTTGAGTAAGCCTCGAGCTTGCTTCACGCATCAGTCCTGCTTGCGATCATGAACGTTGGAGCCAGCTCCAACGTTCAGCCAAATTTAAACTGGAGAGTTTGATTCTGGCTCAGGACGAACGCTGGCGGCGTGCTTAAGACATGCAAGTCGTACGAGAAAGTCACTTCGGTGGCGAGTAAAGTGGCGCACGGGTGAGTAACGCGTGGGTAATGTGCCCTTAGGTTTGGGATAACCCCGGGAAACCGGAGCTAATACCGAATGAGACCACGATGACTTCGGTCGATGTGGGAAAAGGTGGCCTCTCGAAGAAGCTATCGCCAAAGGATCAGCCCGCGTTTGATTAGCTTGTTGGTGAGGTAACGGCTCACCAAGGCTCCGATCAATAGCTGGTCTGAGAGGATGATCAGCCACACTGGAACTGAGACACGGTCCAGACTCCTACGGGAGGCAGCAGTCGGGAATATTGGGCAATGGAGGCAACTCTGACCCAGCAACGCCGCGTGAAGGATGAAGGCCCTCGGGTCGTAAACTTCTGTCGAGAGGGAAGAAACGCGTAAGGTTAATACCCTTGCGTCTGACTGTACCTCCAAAGGAAGCACCGGCTAACTCCGTGCCA
>JANSYR010000018.1 GCA_024742285.1 bacterium
GAAGGCCGAGCGCTTCATCCAGACGATGAAGCGCCGCTGGGCCTACCGCTACATCTTCCGGTCCTCAGCCATGCGTGCCGAAAGCTTGCGGCCCTGGGTCAAGCACTACAATCATGAGCGACCCCATCGCTCGCTCGGCAAAAAGACGCCTATGCAGCGGCTCAGGGAATACCGTCAACAAGCTGCTTAGGTCCCACATCTAGTCGCCCGCGAGGCGGCTCTCGAGGAAATCGAGGGTCCGCGCTTCGGCTCCGTCGTCGATCGGGATGATCGCCGCATTCAGGTCGGTCACGCCGGCGTCGCGCAATCGGTCGAGCTGTTCGCCGAGGCGCTGCTCGTCGCCGACGATCGCGACGTCGCCCGGATGGGCGGCGCCCTCGCGGTCGAGGACACCGCGATAGCTCGGGATCGTGTTGTAGGCGTTCATCAGCTCCGAGATCCGCGCGCGCCCTTCGGCCTCGTCGTTCGTGAGCGCGACGGGCAGGCCCGAGATGATGCGCGGCTCGGGCCTGCCCGCTTCCTTCGCTGCCGCGTCGAGGGTGGGCTTCACGAAGTCCTCGACGGTCTTCGGTCCCGTCATCCAGAGACTCGTTCCGTCGGTCCGCCCGCCGGCAAGCGCGAGCATCTTCGGGCCGAGTGCCGCGACGACCACCGACACGGGCTGCGAGTCGGGCACCGGCGTCGAGACGTGCACGCGGTATTCCTCGCCGTCGAAATCCGCCGCGTCTCCCCGGAGCAGGGGCAGGAGTACTTCGAGGTACTCGCGCATGTGGCTGGCGCGTCGTTCGTACGAGAGGCCGAAGAGACCTTCGATCACGATCTGATGGGAGAGGCCGATGCCGAGGGTGAAACGTCCGCGGCAGGTCGACTGAGCGGTGAGGGCCTGCTGCGCCATGACGGTGGGATGCCGGGGAAAGGTCGGAACGACGGCGGTACCGAGCTCGATCGACCGGGTCTCCCGTCCGATCAGCGCGATCGCGGTCATGGCGTCGATCGCGAAGATGTTGCCGAACCAGAGAGAAGGGAAGCCGCGGGCTTCGAGGTCTCTGGCCTTCGTGATCAGGGCCTCGACGCCTTCGTCCTGTCGTCCGTGTCCCGACATGATCCCGATCCGCATGGAACTCCTCTCCGCGTGGGTGCGTCCCTCGAAGGACGTGTCGGCGCGTGCGCCGCGACCCCCGGACGCCCGGTGTTTCGCCGGACGATAATGGAATCCGTGGGCCGAGGCTGCCGCACGTAAAGCCCTGGCGCCGATCTGTCGAGGGGCGAGGAGCACCGTTAACCTCGGGCGCCCGCCCTCCAGGAGATCCATGTCCGACCGGTCCGAGAGCGTCGCGCGACCTTTCCGTCGGACCCTGCG
This sequence comes from bacterium, assembly GCA_024742285.1. NCBI lineage: Bacteria > bacterium. The sequence goes on from JANSYR010000018.1 coordinate 1,361, forward strand.
CACGCTCGTGCGTACGGGCGGGATCGCGGTCGCGCTCGCGTTCGGCGCCGCGGCGGCATCGGCGGCGGAGGAGCCCGAGCGCCCCTCGATCCAGATCGGCTGGACGCAGACCGCGCCGGTGATCGACGGTCGGATCGACCCCGGCGAATGGCAGGATGCAGCGCACGTCGACGGGCTGACCCAGGCGCTGCCCGACGAGGGACGGCCGGCGACCGAACGGACCGAAGTCTGGATCATGACCGACGAGGACCACCTCTACGTGGCCGCGCGCCTCTGGGACTCGGATCCTTCGCAGATCGTCCGGAACGCGATGGCGCGGGACGCCTTGACGAGCGGTGACGATCGATTCGGCTTCACGATCGATCCCTTCCTCGATCGCCAGAACGGCTACTTCTTTCAGGTCAACTCGAACAGCGTCCGCTTCGACGCGCTCCTCGAAGGCGGGAACAGCGAGAGCAGCTGGGACGGGCGGTGGTACGCGAAGGCGACGATCGACGGGGAGGGATGGACGGTCGAGTTCGCGATCCCGTACCAGTCCATCAACTTCGATCCGGACACGGACGTCTGGGGCTTCAACATGGCGCGGGGGATCCGACGGCGCGACGAAATCGATCGCTGGGCCGACCCCGTACGCGAGCGCTTCCTCATCGCGATGGGCCGAGCCGGCAACCTCGTCGGCATGACGGGCATCCGACAGGGTCTCGGGATCCAGGCGATCCCGTCGCTCACCCTGCGGCGCGTCGACGACACGAATCGTCCGTCCGACGATCCGACGGGGGACGAGCGCCACTACTCGCGGATCGATCCGAGCTTCGATGCCTTCTACAAGGCCACACCGAGCGTGACCGCTTCGGTGACCACGAAGACCGACTTCGGGGAGACCGAGGTCGACGATCGGCAGGTGAATCTGGGTCGCTTCGAGCTCTTCTTCCCCGAGCGCCGGGACTTCTTCCTGCAGGACGCCCTGATCTTCGACTTCGGCGATCTCGCCGAGAACGGACGGCCCTTCTTCTCGCGCAACATCGGCCTCGACGCCGAAGGGGAGCCGGTCAGCATCCTCGGCGGCGGCAAGGTCTCGGGCCGCGTCGGAAACGTGAAGTTCGGCGTACTCGACGTGGTGATCGACGAGAAGCGTCGGAGCGACCAGCAGAACCTCTTCGTCGGGCGCGTGGCGGCGAATTTCGGCGAGTCTACGCTCGGTGGGATCCTGACCCACGGCGAGCCCGACGGCGACGGCAACAACACCGTCGCGGGTCTCGACTTCATCTATCGCAACACGAACTTCCGCGGCGGCAAGACCTTTCGCGGCGTCGCCTGGGGTCAGATCAGCCGCAACGACCCCCACCGGACACCTGCGGACGACCCGCCGATCAGTGGCGTCGGCTACGCCTACGGCGGGCGGCTCTCCTACCCGAACGACAAACACAACTGGGAGTTGTTGGCGAACGTCTTCGACGACGAGTTCGAACCGGCGCTCGGGTTCGCGAATCGCGTCGGGGTCCGGGAGTTTCGCGGCAACTATCGAAGGCGATGGCGGCCGACGAACTCCGTCCTCCAGACGATCGACTCGCGGATCGAAGGCGCCGTGATCACGGAGCAGGGGAGACAGGTCGAGACCGCCTCCTTCGCCTGGCGTCCGATCGAAGTCCAGAACTACGTGAACGACGGCTTCCGGATCGAGTACGAGCACATCTACGACGTCGTGACCGTCGAGAATCCGCTCTCCTTCGACGTGCCCGAGGGGCGCTACAACTTCGACGAGGGCCGCATCCGCTTCACGACGAGCGAGAACCGGGCGCTCACGGGGACGTTCGTCGCCGGCTACGGAACGTTCTACGACGGAACCCGAGCCCGGCTCTCGAGCGACGTGACCGTCCGCTTCAGCCGGCACGTGCAGGCGGGACTGATCTACGGCTTCGACGATCTCCGCCTGCCCGGTGGCGACGAGAACATCCACCTGATTCGCGGGCGCCTCAGCTTCTTCTTCAATGCAGACGTCTCCTGGGTCACGCTCGTCCAGTACGACAGCATCTCCGACCAGATCGGTGTGAACAGCCGCTTCCGGTGGATCATCGAGGACGGCCGCGAGGTCTTCCTCGTCCTCAATCAGGGCTTCGACTCGCGAGACGACGTCCGAGCGACGCGGACGGCGCCCCTCGCGAAGGTGCAGTGGACGTTCTGGTTCTAGCGCGTCCGCACGTTAGGCGAGGGGGTCGCCGAGCCAGACTTCCGGGGGCGTCTCGAAAGCGTCCTCTCCGCTCGCCAGGAAAACGATCCCGTCGCTGAGAGTGACCGTCCAGCGCAGCTGGCGATCCGTCACCGCCGCCAACGCCGCGAGGAACCCGTCGTCGATCCGGGCGACCGAGACGTTCGCGGGCAGGTCGGTGCTTCCGATCTGGGCCTCGCGCCAACGCTCCACGCCTTCCCCGAACGCGAAGACCGTCGTGCGCTCGGACTGCCGGCCGGCCTTCACGAGCCGCTTGCCATCCGGTTGTCCGACCTCGATCCACTCCCGCGGCCGGCCGTCGCCCGCCCGGCTCCAGAGATCCGGCTCGTCCGTGGCCGACACGCCCCGCCCGAACTCGAGGTCCCGGTCGTAGCGAAGCGCGAAGGCGAGCGCGCGGACCAGGGTTCGCTCATGGGTCTCCGAGGGATGTCGAGCGATCGTCACCTGGACCTCGTCGTAGACGTTCCGGTCGACGAGGGAGAGCTCGAGACTTGCCTTGTAGATCGTCGCACCGCGGGCCATCGCGCGAGCGTGGCACGTCGGGACGCACGGTCAATGCTGCTGCCACGGCGACCGAGCGGACCCCGCGGTCGAGGTTGCGCTCGAGGTGACGGAGCGGACCCGGCGGTCGCGGACCCGGCGCGCGGGGTCGGCGGGCTTCCGATAGGCTTGGGCGCCCGGGTCCGATGGCCCGAAGGAGGGATGGACATGTACGCACGGATCGATCTCGCAGCCGCGATCGTCCTCCTCACGTCGGTCCTGGTGAGCGGGGCCGCGTTCGCGGACGGTCCGGCCTCGGACGCGATCGCCGATCGCCTCGCGGGTGCGATCCGGTTCGAGACGATCAGTCCGGAGGATCCCGCGGACTTCCGGTCCGAGCCCTTCGTCGCGCACGAGGCCTACCTGCGCGAGACCTATCCGCGCGTCTTCGACGCGCTCGATCTCGAGCACGTGAACGAGTACACGCTCCTCCTGCGCTGGGAGGGCAAGGACGACACGCTGAAGCCGGCGCTCTTCATGTCCCACACCGACGTCGTGCCGGTCTCCGCGGCCGCGGCGGAGCAGTGGAGCCAGCCGCCCTACGGTGGGGTGATCGCCGACGGCTACGTGTGGGGTCGCGGCGCCCTCGACGTCAAGACGGGGGTGATCTTCTGGCTCGAAGCGGTCGACGCGCTGCTCGCAGAGGGCGTGACGCCCGCGCGAACGATCTATCTGGCCTTCGGGCACGACGAGGAGATCGGCGGGACGCAGGGCGCGAAGCTCGTCGCGGAGCTGCTGGCGGAGCGCGGGATCCGACTCGCGATGCTCTTCGACGAGGGCGGGTTCATGATCGAGGGGCATCCCCTCGTACCGGACCGGGTCGCGGCCGCGATCATGACTGCCGAGAAGGCGTACATGAACGTCCGACTGCGGGCGCGGGGCGTGAGCGGCCATTCGTCGATGCCGCCGCGTTCGACGGCGATCGGACAGCTGGCGCGGGCCATCGAGCGGATCGAATCGAACCCGATGCCCGCGCGGTTCACGATGCCGGTGCGTGAGATGCTCGAGGCGGCGGCGCCCTTCCAGCCCTTCGGTCGTCGCTTCGCGTTCGGCAACCTCTGGCTGACGGGGTCGCTCGTGAAGAGCGAGTTCCTGAAGGACGACCTCAACCGCGCGCTCCTGCAGACGACCTTCGCGGTCACCCTCGTGTCGGGAGGCGTGAAAGCGAACGTGATTCCGGAGCTCGCCGAGGCCCTCGTGAACGTGCGGATCCTGCCCGGGGACACCCACGACGACGTGCTCGCGCACTTCGAGAAGGTGATCGACGACCCGGAGATCGAGATCGTCGGCGAGCGCTGGGGCACTTCGGCGCCGCCGGCCTCGGCCTCGGGTCCCGCCTTCCAGCTCGCGAAGGACTCGGTCCTCGCAGAGATCCCCGACGCCGTCGTGATGCCCGGACTCGTTCCGGGTGCGACGGACACGCGCCACTTCGGGGACGTCGCCGACGAGATCCTGCGCTTCGTGCCGATGCAGCTCGAGATCTCGGAGCGGAGCGGCGCCCACGGTCGCGACGAGCGGATCCTGATCGAGCCTCTCGCGCGTTCGGTTCGGATCGCGACCGGGATGGTCCGGCGGGCGGCTTCGGGGGAGTGAGCGCGGATCCGCGGGTCGACGCCATCCTCGACTACTGGCTCGGCGAGTGCGGGGACGTGCCGCCGGGCCCGGAGGCGCGCACGCGCTGGTTCTTCGCGAACCCCGAGGTCGACGAGGAGATCCGGCTGAAGTTCGGCGCGCTGGTGGAAGCGGCGCTGGCCGGCGAGCTCGACGCGTGGGGCAGGGCCGGGGGGCGCGAGCGCGTCGCTCTCGTGATCCTGCTCGACCAGTTCACGCGCAACCTCTTTCGCGGCGATGGCCGATCGTACGCCGGGGATCCTGCCGCGCTCGCCCTCACGAAGGCGACGTCCGCAGCGGAGCAGGCTGCGCTCCATCCCCTCGAACGCTACTTCCTGCTGATTCCATGGGAGCACTCGGAAGACCTGTCCGACCAGGAGGCCGGCGTCGAGGCCTTTCGCCGCGCCGCGCAGGAGGCGCCGCCGGCCTTCACGGCCTTCGTTTCGGAGGCCGGCGACTTCGCCGAGCGCCACCGCGCCGTGATCGAGCGTTTCGGACGCTTCCCGCGCCGGAACGCCGCGCTCGGGCGGACCTGTACGCCCGAAGAAGAGGCCTATCTCGCGGAGAACCCGGACGGGTTCTGAGCCGCACGGACGTGCGCGAAGAGGGTCGCCTTCGCGCGGTGGCTCTCGACGGAGGTCGCCTTCGCGCGGTCGCGCCTAGCCAAGATCGCCGCCGATCGCCCGGCGGAGCACGTCCTCGATCTCCGCGAGGGAGCAGGACTTCGGGTTCGTGGCGAGGGAGGGATCCTCGCTCGCCATGCGAACGAGGTCGGCGATCTGGTCCTCTTCCACGATCCCGTGGAGGTCGCCGGGGAGGCCGAGTCGGCCGCGGAGCGTGATCGTCCAGGCGAGGACGTCGTCGAACCCGCCGTCGATCCCGATCGCCTGCGCCATGCGTGGCATCCGCTCCTCGATGACCGGGCGGTTGTGCTGCATGACATAGGGGTGGAAGATCGCGTTCGCCGTCCCGTGATGGAGTCCGGTCACGCCGCCGACGGGATGCGAGAGCGCGTGGATCAGACCGAGTCCCTTCTGGAAGGCCGTCGCGCCCATCGAAGCCGCCATCAGCAAATGGGTCCGGGCCGCGACGTCCGCCCCGTTCTCGGTCGCGACGACGAGGTTCTCCGAGATGAGGCGAATGCCTTCGAGGGCGATTCCGTCGGCCATCGGGTGATAGCCGGGGGCGCAATAGGCCTCGAAGCAGTGGGCGAGGGCGTCCATCCCCGTCGCGGCCGTCAGCGTGGGTGGGAGGCCGAGGGTGAGCTCCGGATCCGCGACGACCGCGTTCGGCTGCATCGCCGGATGGAAGATGATCTTCTTGTTGTGATCCGCCGGGTCGACGATCACCGCCGCGCGCCCGACCTCGGACCCGGTGCCTGCGGTCGTCGGGATCGCGACCGTCGGGAGGACCTTCGCCGCATCGGCCCGCTTCCAGTTGTCGCCGACGTCCTCGTAGTCGAGGACGGAGCCGGGATTGTCGACCAGGAGCGCGACGCATTTTCCGGCGTCCATCGCGGAGCCGCCGCCCAGGAGAACGAGGCCATCCGCTTCGTGTGCCCGCGCCGCGGCAATGCCACGCTCGACGTGAACGACCGACGGGTTCGCGTCGATATCGGAGAACGTGTGCGCGTCCAGCCCGTTCGCGGCGAGGGCGTCGAGGATCTTCGGGAACCAGTCGAGGCCCGTGATGCCCGGGTCGGTCACGACGAGGGGGCGCGTCATGCCGAGGTCGCGACAGACGATGGGCAGCTCCGCGCTCCGGCCCGCACCGATCCGGTAGGCGCTCGGGTAGTTGAATTGCCCGCTGATCGCTTCGTCCGCCACGTCAGATGATCTCGAAGTAGCGGGCGAGGTCCCAATCGGTGACGGCCTTCCGGAACTCCCGGTCTTCCCACTCCCGGGTCGCGGCGTAGTGGTCGACGAAGGCGTCGCCGAAGGCGTCCCGGGCGAGGGCGGAGCCGCGCAGGGCGGTGGCCGCGTCGCGCAGGGTGGTCGGGAGCGGGCTCGCCTGGGCGCGCGGATCCTCGTAGGCGTTTCCGGCGATCGGATCCGGGACCTCGAGGCCTTCCTCGACCCCTCGGAGTCCCGACGCGAGCGCCGCGGCCATCGCGAGATACGGGTTCGCGTCGGCGGGGGCGATCCGGTACTCGCTACGCTGGCCGCCCGGGCCGGCGGGAATCGCGCGGATCGCGGTCGTGCGGTTCTCGACGCCCCAGTTGGCCGCCGTCGGCGCCCACATGCCGGGCACGAGCCGCCGGTAGCTGTTGATCGTGCTGCAGACCATCGCGAGCAGCTCGGGCAGGTACTTGACCTGCCCGGCGACGAACTGCTGCATCGTCACGCTCATGTCATGGGGCGCCCCCTCCTCGTAGAACGCGTTCGCGCCCTCCTTCGAGAGGGAGAGATGGAGGTGGCCGCTCTGGCCGGGGTAGTCGTTGCTCCACCTGGCCATGAACGTGGCCATCAGCTCGGCCTGCTGGGCGAAGACCTTCGTGAAGGTCTTGAAGATCGCCGCGCGATCCGCCGCATCGATCCCCCCCGTGTAGCGGATCGCCGCTTCGAGAACGCCGGGCCCGGTCTCCGTATGGAGGCCCTCGAGCGGGCAGCCGAAATCCGACATCGACTCGAGCAGGTCGTGATAGAAGTCCGCGTGGACCGAGTTCCGGATCACCGAGTAGCCGAACATGCCGGGGGTGACGGGCGTGAGGTCCCGGAAGCCCTTCTCGCGGACGCTGTGGGGCGTCTCGTCGAAGAGGAAGAACTCGTACTCGAAGGCGCCGTTCACGTCGAAGCCCATCGACGCGGCCTTGTCGATCGTCCGCGAGAGGACCGTGCGGGGGCAGACCTCGGCGTAGTCCCCGGTGAAGCTCCCGATCAGCAGCAGCGTGTCCTCCTCGTACGGAATCCGGCGGAGCGTCGAGAGATCGAGACGGACCGGGGCGTCGCGATAGCCGGTGTGCCAGCCCGAGACCTCGACGCCGACGTCGGCGTAGAGCTCGTCGTGGAGATCCCAGCCGAGGACGACGTCACAGAAGCCGAAGCCCTTGTCGACGGCGCTCGAGAGCTTCGAGCGATCGACGTACTTGCCGCGGAGCACGCCGTCGACGTCGAAGACCCCGATCTTGAAGAAGCGGATGCCCTCGCGATCGATCCACGCGTCGAGCTCCCCCTTGTTCGTGACGGTCGCTTCACAGGTCATGCGATCCCCCTCCGCGCTTCGTCGGCCTCCGGGCCGGTGTCTGTCGGTCGGCCGCTAGGCCGATTCCTCGCGCAAGTGATAGCTCTTCGGTCGCGTGACCGACTGGAAGCCCAGACTCGAGAGCGAGCAACCGAAGCCCGAGTCCTTGACGCCGGTCCAGGCGAGCGCCGGATCCAGGTAGTCGCAGCGGTTCGCGAACACGGTTCCTGCTTCGACGTCTTCGGAGAGGCTCGCGGCGCGTTCGAAGTCGCCGCTCCAGATCGAAGCCGTCAGTCCGAACTCGGAATCGTTCATGAGGGCGATGCCTTCGGAATCGTTCGCGACCTTCATGATCCCGATCGCCGGACCGAAGGTCTCGTCCACCATGAGCGACATCGTGTGGTCGACGCCGACGAGGACCTGGGGCGCCAGGTAGCAGGCGGACCGGTCCGGCACGTCGAAGTCCTCGTCGCCCACGAGCTGGGAGGCGCCGGCGTCGACGGCGGCTGCCACCTGATCGCGAACGAAGTCCGCGGACTTCGCGTCGACCATCGGCCCGATCGTCGTCTCCTCGTCCAGTGGATCCCCGAGCCGGTAGCCCTTCGCGAGCCGCACGAACTCGTCGACGAAGTCGTCGTAGACGCGCTCGTGCACGTAGATCCGCTCGATTCCGCAGCAGCTCTGGCCTGCGTTGTAGAACGCGCCGTCGACCAGGTTCTCCGCCGCGAAGGCCACGTCCGCGTCCTCGAGGACGAGGGCCGGGTCCTTTCCGCCCAGCTCCATGCCGGCCTGGATGAAGTTCTCGCTCGCGATGGCGCGGTAGATCTCGTGTCCGCCGCGGACGGAGCCGGTGAAGGAGACGTAGCCGAGGGCGCGGGAGCGAATCAGGTTCGCGGTCACGTCATGGCTCATGGGGACGGCCTGGACGAGTCCCTCCGGCGCCCCGGCGTCGGCGAAGGAACGGGCGAACTGCTCGGCGACGAGGGCCGTCTGGGACGCGTGCTTCACGAGGACGCTGTTGCCGGCGAGGACCGACGGCACGATCACGTTGACCGCGATGGCGAGGGGGTAGTTCCAGGCGGCGATGTCGAGGACGACGCCGACGGGCTCGTGGCGGATGAAGCGACGGAAGCCGGGCTTGTCCGGGAGGACCTGGTCGGCGAGGGACGCTTCGGCGATCTCGCAGAGATGGGCCGTCCGCTCCCACATCGTCTTCGCGAACTCGCCCATCGACTGGAGGATGGGCTTGCCCATCATGCGGGTGATCTGCTCTGCATACTCGTCGCCTCGGGCCTTGTAGGCGTGGAGCATGCCGCGGCAGAGCTCGGCGCGGTCGACGATCGGGGTTTCGCGGAACGCTCGCTGGGTCGCGGCGGCGAGGGAGAGGCGCTCTCCGACCGCCTCGTCGTCGAGGAGATCGAAGGAATAACAGGGCTGGCCGTCGATGGGACTGATGATCTCGGGCATGACGCGTGCGGGGCCTCGCTAGAGGGCGTTCTTGCGGAGCTCGGGGAGCTTCGCGTGATCGACGGGGGTATCCGTCCGGTAGTTCTCCGCGAGACAGACCGCGCTGTCGAGGACGTTTCGCGCGAAGAGGCGCCGAAAGAAGAGTGCGTCGGCCAGTCGGCCGAGCGGCCCTCCCGGAAGCGTGTACGTCATCGAGCAGTGGATCTCGCACGCGCCGGGCACCCCGCCGTCGCGGAACGCGTATCGAAAGTGCGCTTCCTTGAATGGCGTCGCCGGCTTGTCGCCCTTGTGGAGGCGGATGGTCATGCCCACGCCCTCGTCCCACTGGACGACGGTCTCGTTCATGTCTCCGAACTGCGCATGGGAAACGATCCGGCTCGCCCCGACGCCCTGCTTCTGCTCGGTCGTGATGACCGTGTCCGTCAGCCCGGGGACGTAGTCCTTCGCCCGGGTGAGATCGAGGAAGCGTTCCCAGCACGCCTCGATCGGAAGCGGGATCGGCGCAGCTGCGTGGACGGTCGTCGCCATCGGGGCCCCTCTCGGTTGGGTCGCCGGCGACCGGGAGTCCGCCGGGCGGGCGGAGTATCGCGGGTCTCGCCATGGGCGCCAAACCTGACGCGGGCTCGGACGCCGCACTCGAAGCGGGGCGCTAGCATGCGGGTCCCTTCGAGAGGAGAAGCGACATGCGATCGATCGTCTGCAAGGAATTCGGACCGCCGGAGAAGCTCGTGCTCGAAGAGGTGCCCGATCCCGTCGCCGGAGAGGGGCAGGTCGTGATCGAGTCCCGCGCCTCGTCGGTCACCTTCCCCGACGCGCTCATGATCGAGGACAAGTATCAGTTCAAGGCCCAACTCCCCTTCGTGCCCGGCGGCGAAGCGGCCGGCGTCGTGGCGGAGGTCGGTTCGGGGGTCGAGGGCTTCGAGGTCGGAGACCGGGTGATCGGCCAGAGCGGGCTGATCGGTGGCTTCCAGGAGAAGGTCGTCTGTGCGGCCGCCGCGACTCGCAAGCTCTCGAAGAACGTCGGCTTCGCCGAGTCGACGGGCCTCCTCTACGCCTACGGCACGGGCTACTACGGCCTCAAGTTCCGGGGGAACCTCCAGCCCGGCGAGACCCTGCTCGTGCTCGGTGCCGCCGGCAACGTCGGCCTCGCCGCCGTCGAGCTCGGCAAGCTGATGGGTGCGCGGGTGATCGCCGCCGCTTCGAGCCGCGAGAAGCTCTTGGTCTGTCTCGACCGCGGAGCCGACGAGACGATCGACTACTCGACCGAGGACCTGAAGACCCGCGCCAAGGAGCTGACCGGCGGCAAGGGCGTCGACGTGATCTACGACTGCATCGGCGGCGACTACGCCGAGGCGGCGCTCCGCGCGATCGGTTGGGAGGGTCGCTTCCTCGTGATCGGCTTCACCGCGGGCATCCCGCAGCTGCCGCTCAACCTGACGCTCCTCAAGAGCTGCCAGGTGATCGGCGTCTTCTACGGCGCGATGATCTCGAAGCAGCCGGAGCTCCTCCAGGAGATCACGACGGATCTCTACGCCTTCATGGAAGAAGGGAAGCTCAAGCCCTACGTGTCGGCGCGCTACCCGCTCGCCGAGGCGCCGCAGGCGCTTCGTGACCTGCTCGACCGGAAGGTGACGGGCAAGGTCGTGATCGAGGCGAATCGTTAGGCAGCAGTGGAGCGGCGTCCGCTGCTCGGGCCTAGCGCAACACGGGCCCGAGCGTTTCCCAGACCCGGTCCGCGATCAGCGCGTGTCCCTCGGCGGTCGGGTGGATGCCGTCGGCCTGATTGAGCTTGCGCCTCGCGGCGACGTCTTCGAGCAGAAAGGGGACGAGCGGCGCGTCGTACTTCTCCGCCAGGGCGGGGTAGACCGAGTCGAACTTCTCGACGTAGTCGGCGCCGAGATTCGGCGCGGCCCGCATGCCGGAGATCACGAACTTCACGCCCGGGTGGGCTTGCCGGGTCTCTTCGAGGATCGTCTCGAGGTTCCGGCGGAGCTGCTCGACGTCGAGGCCGCGGAGCATGTCGTTGGCGCCGAGCTCGAGAACGAGGACCGCGACGGGCATCCGCAAGAGCCAGGTGAGCCGCCGCAGACCGCCCGCACTCGTGTCGCCGGAGACCCCCGCGTTGATGACGCGATAGCCGAGTCCTTCGCTCTGGAGCCGCTCCTCGATCAGCGCGGGATAGGCCTGGCTCTCCTCGAGGCCGTATCCGGCCGTCAGGCTGGTCCCGAGGAACACGATGACCGGGAGATCGTCCGTTCCGGCGGCGGGATCGGCGTCGCCGGCGCTCGCCTCGACCCGAGCGATCTCGTCGGCTGCGGAGGACGTCGCGGACGCCTCCTCGTCGCTGCCGCAGCCCGCCAGCAGGCCGACGAGCAGGGCGACGCCCGCGGTCAATGCGACCGGCGCCCGCAAGAGATAAGGTAGGAGCCGCGTCGCCCGCGTCCCCCCGGTCCGAATCGGATTCCACGGCCTAGTCATCGCGCATGATCGTCGCTCGCAATCTCACCCAACGCTACCGGCTGCACGGCGACGGTCCCTCCGAGGGGGGGCCTGCGTCGCTGACCGTCCTCGACTCCGTCGATCTCGAGATCGAGCAGGGCGAGGTCGTGGTCATCCTCGGGCCCTCCGGCAGCGGAAAGACGACGCTGCTCGGCCTCCTCGCCGGCCTCGACCGTCCGACCGAGGGCGAGGTCGAGCTCGCGGGACAGGCGCTCTCGGGACTCGACGAGGACGCCCGCGCCGCACTTCGCGCCGAACGGATCGGATTCATCTTCCAGAGCTTCCACCTGATCCCGACGCTCACCGCCCTCGAGAACGTGCTCGTGCCCCTCGAGCTGCTCGGGCCGGATCGGGCGCCGAAGCCGGCGGAGGCGGAGAAGACCGCGCGGGATCTCCTCGCCCGCGTCGGCCTCGGCGGCCGCGTCGACCACTACCCGGCCCAGCTCTCGGGCGGCGAGCAGCAGCGCGTGGGGATCGCTCGCGCCTTCGCGAACGAGCCCGTCGTCCTCTTCGCCGACGAGCCGACGGGGAACCTCGACCGCGAGACCGGGGAAGAGGTGGAGAATCTGCTCTTCGCGCTGAACGAGCAGCGCGGCACGACCCTCGTGATCGTGACCCACGATCTGGGGCTCTCGCGTCGGGCCCACCGGATCGTGCATCTCGACGGTGGGAAGATCGATCGGATCGAAGTCGTCGCTCGGGACGGTGCTGCGGCTCCGGACGGCGCTGCGGCTTCGGACAGCGCTGCGGCTTCGGACAGTGCCGCGCCGGCGGCCGCCGAGCGCGCGAGCTGACCGGGGGAGGGCGCGCGATGCATACGCGCTTCGTCTTCTCGATGGTCCGTCGCGAGCTGCGCGCCGCCGCGCGCCGCTTCGGTTTCTATGGGAGCTGCATGGCGATCGGGATCGCCGTCGTCGTCTGCCTCCACTCGCTTCGCGAGGCGGTGAATGAAGCGGTCGACCTGCGCTCGAAGGAGCTGCTCGGCGCGGACCTGCGGGTCGAGAGTCGCGACGTCTTCGGTCCCGACGTGCTCGAGGCCCTCGAACCGATCGACGCGGCGGCGCTCCAGCCGGCGACGCGGGTCACGCGCCTCGGCTCGATGGCCCTCGCCCCGCGATCCGATCGCAGCCGCCTCGTCGATCTCGTGGCGATCGACGGCGAGTACCCGATCTACGGCGCGGTCTTCACGAAGCCCGCCTACCGCTGGGACGCCTTCGGCGAGGCGCCGGGTCGGGTCTTCGTCGACTCGACCCTGCTGATCCAGCTCGACGTCGAGGTCGGCGACACGCTGCGACTCGGCGGCGAGGACTTCGAGATCGTCGCCGCCGTCACGAAGGCGCCCGGGAGCGTCGGCCTCCAGTCGGAGATCGCGCCGCGCGTCTTCCTGACCGCCGCCGACCTCGAACGGACCGGACTCGTCGTCGAGGGCAGTCTCGTCGAGCACCTCCGCTACTGGAAGCTCCCGCCGGATCTCGTCGAGCCCTGGGTCGACGAGCACGAGCTCCTCTTCGAAGACCAACGGGTTCGCGTGCAGACCGTTTCGGGCTACCAGGAGGACATGTCCGAGGCGTTCGGGAACCTCACGCGCTACCTGGGCCTCGTGGGCCTCGCCGCGCTCGTGCTCGGGTCGATCGGCGTCGCGGCGGGGGTGCGGGTCTTCGTGCGCGAGAAGCTCGACGGGGTCGCGATGCTGCGATCGATCGGCGCGAGCCCGAGCGACGTCGTGGCGGTCTACACGGGGCTCGCGATCTGTCTCGGCCTCGCCGCCGGCGTACTCGGGATCGTGCTCTGTCTGCCCCTCGTTGCGGCCCTGCCCGGCATGCTCGGCGGCCTGCTCCCGGTCGAGATCACGATTCGTGTCGGACCGACGGCGATCGCGACGGGGCTCGGACTCTCGGTCTGGGCGACGCTCCTGTGTGCGATGGGGCCGGTGCTCGACCTGGCGCGGGTGGCGCCGCTCCGAGCGATCCGGCGTGACTTCTCCGAGGCGGAAGGCGACGACGGCGACTCGGGGGTGCGCGCCCGCTGGGCCGCCGTCGGGATCGTCACGGCGAGCCTCCTGCTCGCGTCGATCTGGCAGGCAGGCAACCTGCGCGTCGGTCTCTGGTTCGCGCTCGGGCTCGTGGTGACGGTCGCGATGCTCGCGCTGGCCGCGCGCGGACTCGTGCGACTGCTGAGGGAGCATCCGCCGAGCGGGCTCGCCTACTGGGCCCGGCAGGGCGTCGCGAACCTCTTCCGGCCGCGCAACCACACGCTGCCCACGACGATCGCGATCGGGTTCGCGCTCTTCGTGGTCGCGACGGTCCACGCGGTCCAGCGCAACGTGCTCGACCAGATGGCCGTCGACAACAGCCCGGACCGGCCGAACTTCGTGCTCTTCGACGTCCAGCGCGACCAGGTCGCCGGGGTGAAGGCGCTGCTCGTCGAGCATGGCGCAGGGCTGACGGACCAGGCGCCGCTGATCGCCGCTCGGTTGGCGGGGATCCAGGGTATCCCGCGCGCGACGTTCCTGGCGGACGAGGAACTCTCTCGAGAGCTTCGCTGGGGACTCAGTCGCGAGTACCGCCTGACCTACGCCGACGCGCTGCGCGACACGGAGGAGCTCGTCGACGGGGCGTGGTGGGCGCCGGAAGATGTGACGGCGACGGACGCGGTCCATCCCGTGTCCCTCGAGCGCGACCTCGCAAACTCCCTCGGCGTCGGGGTCGGCGACCGGCTCACCTGGCGGATCCAGGGCGTCGACGTCGAGACGACGGTCGCGAATCTCCGGCAGGTCGACTGGGGACGCATGGCGACGAACTTCTTCGTCGTCTTCCCGACGGCGGCCCTCGAGCAGGCGCCGCAGAGTACCGTCCTGCTCGCGCACCTCGCCGAGGAGGAGGCGCGGGCGACGATGCAGCGCGATCTCGTCGGACGCTTCCCGAACGTGTCGGCGCTCGACGCGACGCTGATCCTCCGCTCCCTCGACACGATGCTCGATCAGATCGGGATCGCCATCCGGATCCTCTCGCTCTTCACCCTCGGCACCGGGATCGCGATCCTGATCGCCGCGTCGATGGCGGCGCGGAGCGAGCGAGCGAAGGAGGCGCTGCTCCTTCGGGTGCTCGGGGCCTCGCGTCCGCTCCTGCGCCGGATCGTGGCGACCGAAGCGATCGTGCTCGCCGCCCTCGCCGCGACGGTCGGCGCCGGGCTCGCGGCGATCGCGTCCTGGCTCGTCGTCGTCTTCGTCTTCGAGCTGCCCTTCGATCCGCCGCTCCTCGACGTTGCGGGGCTGGCCTTCGCGACCTTCTTCGTGACGGCGCTCTTCGGCGGACTCGGTGGCGCCTCGGGCATGCGCGAGTCACCGCAGGCGGCGCTTCGCCGGGAAGCGGCCTGATTCGTTCGCGGCGCGGGGGGACGAACCGCGCCCGAGCGTCGCTTACGTGGCGCCTCGGGGTCGGATAGAATCGATCGGGGCGCAGGGGGGCGGCGCCTCGACGCGGAGAGGTCGGTGGCGGGCAGACTCGCAGAGTGGGTTTCGGAGGCGACGAGGCGGAGGGTCTTCCGGACCGTCGGCGTGTACATCGTCGCGGTCTGGGGTGTCTCCACCGGGAGTGCCGAGCTCGCGGACCTCTTCGGCGTGCCGCCGGAGTGGCTCCGGGCCGGGATCTACGCCGCCGTCGCCGCGATCCCGATCGTCGCGTTCCTCGCGTGGCGCTTCGACATCGGCCGCGAGGGGATCGTCCGCGATCCCCAGGACGTGATCGCCGACCAGCAGCGCGAGGCCGAGCTGGCCGCGATGCCGACGATGATCGGCGGGGACGGCGGGGGCGGGGCCCTCGTGATCCGCTGGAAGAGTGCGGACGGCGAGCACTCGGCGCTCTTCACCGACGAGCTCTTCCTGGGGCGCGGCACCGAATGCCGCGTGCGCTTCTACGACCCGCTCGTTTCGCGCAAGCACGCCCGCATCTTCCAGGCAGAGGGGGCCTGGCTGATCGAAGACCTCGGCAGTCGGAACGGAACCCGGCTCGACGGCGCCGAGATCACGCGGGCGCCCCTCGGTGTCGACAGCGAGATCCGGCTGAACGACGATGGGCCCTTCCTTCGCGTCCAGCTCGTGGCGGCGGGGGCCGAGACGCGCGAGGCGCTCGCCTCGTTCCCGCCCGGCCAGCCGACGGCGCACGTCCGGCGGAGCGGAACCGACAGCGCGACCACCGGCGGATCGACCGGCCGACGCTAGACCCCGCTCGACCCTGACTCGCCAGGAGAAAACGATGAACGAAGTCCTGATCACCGGGACCGGACTCTGGACGCCGGAGCACGGCATCACGAACGAGGAGCTCGTCGAGAGCCTGACTCGGGCCGTCCAGAAGTGGAACGCCGAGCACGCCGCGGAGATCGAAGCCGGCGAGCTCGAGGAGCGCGACCTCCCGAGCGAAAAGTTCATCGTGCGCGCCTCCGGCGTCGGCCACCGCTACGTGATCGAGAAGGAGGGCCTCCTCGACCCCGACCGCCTGCGCCCCCACCTGCCGACGCGAGGCGAGGACGAGCTGTCCATCCAGGCCGAGCTCTGCGTCACCGCCGCGAAGGAAGCCCTCGCCCAGGCGGGCGTCTCCGGAAGCGATCTCGACGCCGTCGTCGTCGGGGCGTCGAACATCCAGCGCGCCTATCCCGCGGTCGCGATCGAGGTCCAGGAAGCCCTCGGCGCCGGGGGCTTCGCCTACGACATGAACGTGGCCTGCTCGAGCGCGACCTTCGCCCTCCAGAACGCGATCGACGCGATCAAGACCGGCAGTGCGAAGCGCGCCCTCGTCCTCTGCCCGGAGCTCACGAGCTGCCACAACAATTTCGAGCTCCGGGAATTCCACTTCATCTTCGGCGACGCCTGCACGGCGATCGTGCTCGAGTCTGCCGACGTCGCGGGAGGCGGCGAGTCCTGGAGCGTGCTCGGCACGCGGCTCGCGACGAAGTTCTCGAACAACATCCGCAACGACTTCGGCTTCATGAACGTCGCCGAGGACACGCCCCGGGACCGGCACGAGCTCATGTTCCGGCAGAACGGGCGACAGGTATTCAACGACGTCTGCCCGATGGTGGCGGAGCACATCGCGAGCCACACGGCCGATCTCGGCATCGAGCTGAAGGATCTGAAACGCTTCTGGCTCCACCAGGCGAACCTCGGCATGAACAAGACGATCGCCAAGACGCTGCTCGGACGGGATCCGTCGCCCGAGGAGTCGCCGGTCATCCTCGACGAGTATGCGAACACGAGCTCCGCCGGCTCCGTGATCGCCTTCCACAAGCATCGCGGAGGGCTCGACGTCGGCGACCACGCGGTCCTCTGCTCGTTCGGTGCGGGCTACTCGGTCGGCAGCGTCCTGCTGCGTCGTCAGCGCTGAATCGCTCGCCGCGGATCGCGCCGTCGATCAGACGCGTCGTCGCGTCTGGATCGCCGCCGCCGCGCGGAGTCCGTAGGCGCCGAGCAGGAGCGTGAACGCGGGCCAGTAGGCGAGGTCCTCGGCGACACGACCGCCGTAGCTCGACAGGTAGATGATCGCGACGGTGAGCTGACCCAGGCCGTGGAGGCGGCTCCAGGCCTTGCCACCGAGGCGCTTCACCGCGGCATCGTTCGACGTCAGCGCCATCAGCCCGATCATCAAGAAGCCGAAGCCGCCGCCGTAGACCGCGACCGGGTCCTCGAGGAGCACCGGCTCGACGCGCGCGAGGCCGACGATCGCCGCGAGGTGGACGTATTGGGCGACGAAGTAGGCGAGTCCGATCGCGCGCCGCCGCTTGCGGATCGTGCGGGTCGACGCCGTGGGCGTGAGCCGCGCCAGCGGACCCGCCGTGTAGGCGAGGAGCCAGAACGGATAGGCGAAGACGGCGGTCGCTCGGACGGCGGCGTGCCAGCCGATCACGCCGAGGCCGTTCAGGCCGAGGGCGCCGCCCAGGACGGCGACGCTCACGACCAGAGAGATCGCCATCGCACGCCGCGGCGTCGCGGCCCAGGCGAGCCAGATGGGCGGCGTGGCAGGCGGCGTGGAGGGCGGCGTGGAGGGCGGCGTGGAGGGCGCATTCGAGGGTGGATTGGAGGGCGAGAGGGCGGGGTTCGCGGTCGACATGACTCTCCTCACCGGGCGGGACACTGATTAGCCGTCGTCGTCGTTTCCGACAACCGTGCGGATCCCTATGTTCCCGGGCGCATGGAGCCGGCCGTCCCCCCCATCGATCCACGCCCGGCGATCTCCCCGCTCCTTCGGGTTCTCGCCTCCGCGTTCCTCGTCGCTGCCGTGGCGCGTTCCGCCGTCGCCTCGGAGTCGGACATCCGCGCCCTCGTCTTCGTCGACGGGGCCGGCTCCGAGCGGACGATCGCGCTCGAGGCGCTGCGGGCGGCCTGTGCGGAAGACGACGTGACCGTCGCCGATCCCTATCACGAACGGACCATGCGCTACCGCGCGCTGCCGCTCCGCTGCGTGCTCGATCTCGGCTTCGAGACGAGAGGGGGCGCTGCCGGCTTGTCCGAGGCGGGTCTGCTCCTGCGGGCGCTCGATGGCTATACGCGACCGGTCTCTGGACGGACGCTGCTCGAGCCGGGGGGCCACGTTGCCTTCGCCGAGTCGTCTCGACTCCCCGTCGTTGCGGGTGAGGCGCCGTTCTCGCCGATCGATCGACGCCGGGTCGACCCGTCACCCTTCTATCTGGTCTGGAGTGGTCCGGACCAGGGCGACCCCCACGAGACGCCGTGGCCCTATCAGCTCGCGCGGATCGAGGTCGCGCCCTTCGAGCAGGCGTTTCCGGCGACGGTCCCGACCGGGCTCGCGGCGCAAGATCCGGGATGGGCGGGCTACGGCCTCTTCCAGCGGGCCTGCGCGAGCTGCCATGCGATCAACGGGCAGGGGGGCCGGGTCGGGCCGGACCTGAACGTGCCTCGGAGCATCGTGGAGTATCGTCCGGTTCCCCAGATCAAGGCGTACATCCAGAACCCGCAGTCCTTCCGCTACACCAGCATGCCGCCCCACCCGGACCTCGGGGAGGCCGATCTGGACGCCTTGATCGCCTATTTTTCCGCGATGCGCGCCAGGAAGCAGGACCCTTTCGGTGGGGCCGCCGACGGAACCGACGACTAGCATGAGCGCCGATCGATCCCGCTTCGAAATCAGCAAGTCGACCCTCCACCTCGGGGAGCATCGCGTCGCCCACGCGGAGGGCGACTTCGACGTGCACTTCTTCCGGGATCTCGCGAACGAGACGACCGCGATGGCGATCACCGTCGGCGATCCGTCGATCGGCCGCCCCCTGCTGGCTCGGGTCCACTCGGCCTGCGTCACGAGCGAGAGCCTGATGGGGCGGGACTGCGACTGCCGGGAGCAGCTCGAAGGGGCGCTGGCGACGATGGCGCGCGCCGGGCGGGGCGTCCTCTTCTACCTGCTCCAGGAGGGGCGCGGCGCAGGGCTCACCGCCAAGGCCCGGGACCGGATGATGGTCCAGGCGAGCGGCAACCGGATCACGACCTTCGAAGCCTACGCGTCGATGGGCCTGCCGGCGGACCTTCGGCGCTACGACCTCGTGGCGCCGATGAGCCGCTTGCTCGGCGTGCGCGCACCCATCCGGCTGCTCACGAACAATCCCGACAAGGCAGCGGCGGTCGGGGAGGCCCTCGCGACCGAGAAGATCGAACTCCTGGGCACGGAAACGATCCAGGCCCCGAGCTCTCCCTTCAACAGTGACTACCTGAGCGCCAAGCAGGCCTCCGGCCACGCGCTCGATTCGCCGAGCAGCCTCGAAGGGGCGTCGCCGCCGGTCGACGTCCGCGTCTTCGATCCGATCGCGCTGCCCGGCGACGACCGCCGCGTCGTGACGGCTTCGTATTTTCTGCCCGTGACGCTGCCTTCGACGGACGCGGACGCCGTCGAATGGTTCCGGATGAGCGTCGTCTACGACCGGGACCGCGAGCGCGAGTCGATCGTCCTCTCCCGCGGCGAAGGAGAGGCGGCCGGCCCGCCCGTCGCCCGCGTGCGGATGAACCTGCTCGACCGGCTGCCCTTCCCGCGCGCGGCGGGTCGCGCCGCGCTCGCGGACGCCCTGCAGACCCTCCGGGACCGCGGGCAGGGCGCCGTCTCCGTCGAGCTCGACGACCGCGACCTCGCTTCGACCGCCGCCCGGGACGCCGATGGCCGGGGCTGAGTCCTCGTCCCCGGGCGAGGACACCGCTGCCCGCGGCCGGGCGCTGTTGGCCGAACGGATCGCCGCGGCCCCGGACGTGATCGCCGGGCTCCTCCCGCGACAGCCGGACCTCCGCGCGCTCCTCCCGCCCGGCTCGGCGGGTCCGCGGACCCTGGTCGCGACGGGGATCGGGACGAGCGAAGGGCACGCGCGGCATTTCGCCGAGGCCGCCGCGCGCTGCTTCGGGTGGCCGGCGCGCTTCGCCTCGACCGCGTCCCTTCAGCAGGCGCCCCACCCGGCGGCTCGGCAGGACTGGCTCGTCGTGTTCTCCCAGGGGCTCTCCGCGAACGCGCGCCATGCTCTCCGCCACGTGGAAGCGTGGGGGGGATGTGTCCTGGTGACGGGACTCTCGCTCGGGACGAGCGAGGACGACGGCCTCTCCGCGGAGAAGCGGAGCTGGCTCGAGACCCTCGAAGCGCGCGGCGTGGTCCTCGTCGATCTCGGCTGCGGGGCGGAGTACGGGTCGCTGATTCGGGTGATCGGTGCGCGTGCCGGCTACGTCGCCGGGTGGTCGATCCTGCGCAGCCTCGCCCGTGCCCGTCTCGAAGAGACCGCCGTCCTCGACGTCGCTCCAGAAGCGCTTCGGACGGCGCAGGTCGATGCGCAGGCGCGTGCCGCCGCGACGTTTCCCGAGTCGGAGCCCGTCGCCGATTTCTTCTCGCCGGATCGCCCGCTCCTGATTCTGGCGGAGGGCGGGATCGGCGACTTCGCGGAACACCTGACGCTCAAGGTCGCGGAGGGCATGCTCCGTCCGCAGCCGCGGGCCCTGGACGTCCTGCAGTTCGCGCACGGGCCGCTGCAATCGATCGCGGATCGACCGGCCTCGCTTCTCTACCTCGTCCCGCCCGGTCGTGACGACACCTGGCTCGAACGCCTGCGCGCGACCCTCGACCCGGATCTCCACGATCTCCGGGTGTTGCGGGGCACGCTCCCATGGCCGCTCGCGGCGGTCGAGTTCGAGGCGCTCTTCGACGCCCTCGTCGAGCGCACCCTCGGCGAGACCGGGGGCGACGTGGTCGCCTGGCCCGGCGCCGCGCGAGAGGGCGCGCTCTACACCGTCGGTCCCGACCTTCCCACGCCTGCATCCGAGCCGCGGGCGACGCCCACGGTGTCCTGGGAAGCGCGGGTCTGGCCGGAGATGGAAGCGCTCGTCGCCAGAGGGCGACGGACGGCGTTGATCGGACTCGGTTCGATCGAGCAGCACGGTCCGCATCTCCCGCTCGGCACCGATCGCTGGATCGCAGAGGCGCTGCTCGCAGGACTGGAGGCCGACCTCGACGACGCCGTCGCCGTCCCGGCGATCGCGATCGGCTGTGCGAGCGAGCACCTCGACTTCGCCGGCACCCTCCACGTCGAGCCCGAGACCCTCGAGGCGATCCTGTGTGACGTGCTGCGCTCTCTTTCCCGTCACGGCTTCGATCGCGCGTTCCTGTTCACGGCGCACGGCGGGAATCTCGACGCCCTCGACGCGATGCGGAACCGGCTGTGTGCGGCGGTGCGGCCGCTCGAGCTGCGGATCGAGATGGACCCGCGGATCGGCGCCATGCAGTCGGCGGTCGTCGAGGCGGCCTCGCTCGCGCCGTCGGCCGCCGGCCCCCACGCCGGGGAGTACGAGACGAGCGTCGTCGCTCATCTGCGACCCGGGACGATTCGAACGGACGCGCTCGTTCCGGGGCGGATCGTCGCGCCGGGCGAGTCGCAGGGACTCTTCTACCCGAGCCTCCGGCCGAACGCGGAGAGCGGCGTGCTCGGCGATCCCTCCCGCGCTGCGGCGGAGCGCGGGGCTGGGTACCTGGAGGCCTGGGTGGCGTTGCTCGCCGCCGCCTATCGCGACGCGTTCGAGCCCAGGGGCGCGACCGAGTAGAAACGCGCGTAGGCGAAGGGCACCCAGAAGGCGTAGTAGAGCTGGTTCGGCACGATGCGCACGCCCCAGCCGAGGTCGAGCCCGCCAGCGACGATCAGCACGTCCGCGCCGAGCCAGAGTACGTAGTAGGCAGCGCTGTACCCGAAGAGCGCGCGCAGGTAGTCGACCTTGGGGACGGCGCCGACGTCGTCGCCGAGGCTCCGCGGGACCCAACGTCGGGACAGGGCGATGCAGAGGCCCATGAAGCCGGCCTCGTAGACCATCCACAGGACCTGGCCGTGGAGGTCGTCGACGATCGCCCCGAGCGCGGCGTACGTCACGCCCGCGAAGACCGGCACGACGAGGGTCACCCCCGCCGCCCAGCCGACGTTCTCCCGGAGCGTTCGCTCGGGGCGCGCCACGCCGATCGCGAGGAGCAGGACGCGGAAGTCGCCGAGCAGGACGAAGAAGAACATGATGAGGGTGGCCGCGAAGGTGCCCTCGATTCCGTCCTGCTTGGCGAGGAGCCCCGTCGAGAGCGGGTCGACCATCGTCAGGACCGCGAAGACCAGCGTCGTCCGCGAAACGAAGCGGGCGGCTTCGGGGACGCATGCGCGTGTCGGGTCCGTCGGGCTCGCGGCGCGCCAGGCGAGAAAGGCGATCGGCACCACGAGGAGCGCCCAGACGGTCTGCAGCTCGCTGTAGTAGGCGGCCTGCCACGTGAAATCGGTCATGGATCAGGAGCGCCGCTCGTCGGATCCGGATCGCTCGGCTTCGGAAGCGACCGAAGTTCCGAACCGTCGCTCGAGCGCGGCGAAGAAGCCCAGGCCATCGAGCATCGGGTTCAGCCAGCCCGAGGTCACACAGTAGGCGCGATCGTGCTCGCCGCGATGGTGCCGGGCGTGTCGGGCCGGCGTCAGGATCAAGCCCGACCGCTGCAGGATGCGAGCGAGCCGCGGGGGCTGCTTGGCGTGGGCCCAGCCGTGGAAGACGTTCGTTGCGACGGCGGCGGCCGCGAAGCTCATGCCGAACACGAAGAGGAGCGTCGATCCGAAGTCGTGCGGAAGCGGCGTCGCGAGCAGGGCACCGGCCAGGGGCACGCTCACCAGCGCATTGTTGCCGGCGACCTCGAAGAGGTCGTGGCGCGAGATGCTCCCGGGATCGTCGTGGTGGGCGCGGAAGGGCTCGATCAAGAGCGGCCCGACGACGGGCGTGGAAGGATCGAGGCAGCGATCCGCGAGCCAGTGGACCGTACCGGCGACGAACTCGGCCAGGAGATAGCCGCCGAGCAATCCGACGGGCAGGGCCAGGACCAGCTCCGGGCGCCAGGCGTGCGGCGCAGCCCGAACGAAGGCGAGGCCCGCGATTCCGACGAAGAGGCCGACCGCGAGGCGGTCGAGCACCCACTTCGCCCGAGGCTTCGTGAGGGGCAGGGACGCTGTGGGGGCGTCGTGCGTTTCGGCGGACACGGGTCGATCCTCTCGGAGGGCCGACCGCCCCGGCTCGAGGCGGCCCCTTCGCTCCAGGACGGGCGTGGCGCGTGGACGTCACGCGCCGAGGGAGTGTGCCACGAATACGGGGCGTGGGGCATGGCCGGCTCCCCCCGGATCGACCGCCGAAACGCAGACCGGGGAGCCGCCTCGGCGACTCCCCGGTCTCGTTCGTGCTGGAGGTGTGCGCTACCGGACCCGGCCGCGCGCGCGGATCGACAGCGCGTCCACGTGGGAAAGGTCTCGATCGCAATCGCGATTGCGGGAGATCCGTCGCTCACGGTCGCGGTCCCGCTCGCGGGCGATCTTCCGATCGATCCGGCGCTCCTTCTCCCAGCGCCGCTCGCGCTTGCTCCGCTTCCAGTCGTGGTCGCGACCGGAGCGACGATCGTTGCGGGCCCCACGCAGGGCGCGGTCGCCCTTGCGGTCGAGGCGCCGCTCGATGCGATCCCCCTTGCGGTCGAGGTGCTCGGCGAGGGCGTATTCGCCATTGGCCGCCGCGATGAACGCCAGCAGATCCAGCTGGAAGTCGATCGCCTCCCCCCGTCGGTCGAGCCGACGGTCGTATCGGCGCGCCTCGCGAACGCGGGCGCGACCTGCCCCGTGGTGTCGCGAGTCGCCGTGGACTCCGTGGCCTCCGTGGGCATGGTGATGGCGATGGCCTCGGTCGTGCGCCTCGGCAGCGCCCGCCAGGGCCAGCGCCGCGAGCGCGAGTCCGCTCGTCGCGATCGCTCGCATCCACTTCTTGTTCGATTCGCGATTCCTCGAATGCATCGGATGGTCCTCCTCGTGTCGGGTCTGATCCCGCATTCGAAGAGTGAGGACCTGACGATCTCCGTCGCGTTCCGCTCCTGGGGGGCCGTCATGGAAACGTCAAACTGGCCGCGGGAGCCGCGACAGGGCGCCACGACGCCGGGTCACATCCACGCGGGGCGGCCCTTCGGGATCGTCCGGAGCGCCCGCAGGGCGGTCACGAATCGCGGCGTTTCGGAACGTCGCGTATCGAGCTCGCGGTCGGCCTAACGCGGCGGGCCGAGGACGAGCGTGCCGTTGTGGCCGCCGAATCCGAACGAGTTGGAGAGCGAGAGGCCCGGCGTCCACGAACGCGGCTCCGACTTCACGACGTCGATCGGTGGCAGGGCCGGGTCGTAGTTCGTGAGTCCGTCCGTCGGCGGAACGACGCCATGCTGCATGGAGAGCAGCACGGCGACCGCTTCGAGGGCGCCTGCCGCTCCGAGCGAGTGGCCGGTCACGCCCTTGATCGAGGTCACGATCGGACCGGGCGTACCGAAGAGCTTCGCGATGCCTTCGGCT
Organism: bacterium; assembly: GCA_024742285.1. Classification (NCBI taxonomy): domain Bacteria; species bacterium. The sequence continues at coordinate 25,734 of JANSYR010000018.1, forward strand.
TCGGCCGCGTCGTTCAAGGCGGTGCTGGTTCCGTGCGCGTTGATGTGGGCGATGTCCGCCGCGCCCACGCCGGCATCGTCGAGCGCAGCCTGCATGCACCGGAGTGCGCCTTCGCCTTCCGGGGCCGGCGCGGTGATGTGGTGTGCATCGGCGAGACTCGCAGACCCGAGCACCTCACCCAGGATCTTCGCCCCGCGCGCTTCGGCCTGGCTCCACTCTTCCAGCACGACGACCGCACCGCCCTCGGCGATCACGAAGCCGTCTCGGTCGACGTCGAAGGGACGCGAGACGCCGCTGGGAGAGAGCGCCTTCATGTTCGTGAAGCCCGCCATCGAGATCGGTGTCATGGCGGCTTCGGCTCCGCCCGCCACCACTGCATCGCAGATGCCCCACTGGATCCAGCGCGCGGCGGCGCCGATCGCATGGGTCCCCGTCGCGCAGGCGGTGGCGAGGGTTTCGCAGGGGCCCTGGAAGCCCCAACGGATCGAGACGGCGGCGGCGGCGGCGTTGGCCATCATCATCGGCACGACGAAGGGAGAGACGCGCCGGGGGCCCTTCGAATCGAGCACGAGGGTCTGGTCCTCGTGGGTCTGGACGCCACCGATGCCGGTGCCGACCAGGACGCCGCGCTTGCCGGGCTCGGCGGTCAGCTCGCCCGCTTGCTCGAGGGCCTCCTTGGAAGCAGCGACCGCGAATTGTTCGAAGCGGTCCGCTCGGCGGATCGTCTTCGCGTCGTCGTAGAAGTCCTTGGGCTCGAAGTCGTGGGCCCGTCGCTCCTCGGTCGGCTGCGGGGAGAGGATTCCCTTCCAATAGGCAGCCTGTCCGATCCCGACCGGGGAGACGACGCCGAGTCCCGTGATCGCGACGCGTCGCTTCTCGCTCATTCCGAGGCTCCCGAAACGGAGGGCGGCGACTGCCAGCGGAGGAGTGCGCTGCCCCAGGTCATGCCGGCCCCGAAGCCGGTCATCAAGACGAGGTCCCCGTCTTCGAGGCGGCCGGCCTCGATCGCGTCGACGAGGGCGAGGGGGATCGAGGCGCTCGAGGTGTTGCCGGTCCGGCCGAGGACGATCGCGGTATTCGCTTCGGCGATGCCCAGGCGATCGCAGGCCGCCTGGATGATCCGGATGTTCGCCTGATGCGGCACGAGCAGCTTGACGTGCTCCGGCTGGACCTTCGCCTGCTCGAGGGTCCGCTTCGCCGAGTCGACGAGGACCCGCACGGCGCGCTTGAAGACCTCGCGCCCGTCCATCTGGATGTAGCCGCCAATGTCGCACTCGAGGATCTCGCGGGCGGTCCCGTCGAGCCCGAGGTCCCAACCGAGGAGCTGCCCCTCGCCGGCTTCCCGTTCGAGCACGAGCGCGCCGCCCCCGTCGCCGAAGAGGACCGCCGTATTCCGGTCGTTCCAGTCGGTGATCCGGGACAGGGTCTCCGCTCCCACCACGAGCACGCGGTTCGCGCCGCTCTCGAGCAACCCGTTCGCCATGACGAGGGCATAGACGAAGCCCGAGCAGGCCGCGTTCAGGTCGAACGCACCGCCGCCGAGTCCGAGCTCGTGGTGCACGTGCGCCGAGCACGCGGGGACCTGCTGGTCCGGCGTCGTCGTCGCCAGCACCATCAGATCGACGCTCGCCGGATCCACGTCCGCCTGTGAGAGCGCCGAACGGCCGGCGGCGATGGCGAGCTCGGCGGTCGATTCGCCGATTCGCCGCTCGCGGATTCCGCTTCGCTCGCGGATCCACTCGTCGCTCGTGTCGAGGGTCTTCTCGAGGTCGTGATTGGTCACGACCTTGTCGGGCAGTGCCGAGCCCCACCCGAGGATGCGCAGTCCCATGCCGTCTCCGAAGATCCGGGGCTCGCGCAGGATCGCGCGCTCAACCCCCCAAGAGTCGGCCCGAGGTGTACCACACCCGCCGGACCCACGATCGGAAAGCGTCCGACGACGCCGCTCCGCGAGACTGACACCGCCCCCACGCCGCGTCAGAACCCGCCCAGCCGGCCGACGCCACGCCAGAGCCCCGAGCGCAAGGCGCGGCCCGTAGCGGCCGCGCCGACCCAACGAACGGAGCCCTCAGCGCGAGACGCGGCCAGAAAGGCCGCGTCGAGAGGCGCTCTGCGCCGACCCAATAAACGGAGCCCTCAGCGCGAGACGCGGCCAGAAAGGCCGCGTCGAGAGGCGCGCAGCGCCGACGGTCTAGAACAGCGAAATCGGCGACTTGCCCCGCCTGCGGGAGTGGCGCTCGCGGTCGCCGCGGCGGCGGCGGCGCATGCGGCCCTGGAGCGAGGCACGGCGCTTCTCGAGGCTCTCGGGGGTGGCCTTCTTCTCCTTCCGCTTCTGCTTGCGGAACTCGACGAAGGCATCGAAGGCTTCGATCTCGTGCTTCAGATCCTGGACGACGAGCTCGACCATGATCGCGTCGTCGAGGTAGCCGAGGCCGGGGACCTTGTCGGGGATCAGATCATCGGGATCGGCGAAGTAGGCGAGCGCGTTGAGCACGCGCTTGCGGTCCGCGCCCTCCAGCCGCCAGTCCTCGTCCTCGAGCATGTCGATCAGCTTCGCCAGCTGACCGATCCGCCCCGTCACGAAGCTCGGCGCATCGGTGCCTTTGACTTCGTCGAGGAGGCTGCGCGCTTCGGCGAGGATCTTGTCCTCGTTCTCGGCGCTGCGTCCCTTGCGGACCTTCTGCAGGACCTGTCGGAAGTAGCGGAGGTCTTTGTCGCTGAGCTCGAATGAAATCTTCATGATGGCGCGTAGTCTAACCGAATTCGCAACCGCCGCGCGCCTCGAAATCGGGCGATCGCGACGGGCTCATCGGGGCGATGCGCCCCCGAATCGCGTCCCTGTTCGGCGACGAATCGGCGGCGAGCGTCGAGCGGTCCGCGGCGGCGTTGCCGACTCAGCGTCGTGGTTGCGCGGCGCGCGCGATCGTTGCCGCGAGGGGCGCGTGCGCTTCCGGCGGGATACCGAGGGCGCGGATCAGCCGATGGAGCGAGCGCGCCATGGCCGGGTTGCGCAGGACGTTCGGCGTGCCGAGGTGTTCGATCGCGGCCCAGGCGAAATCGTCCTGGTCCGCGGCGACGGCCGCGGCGGCGCGCAGATAGTAGTTCTGGGTCGCTCGGTGTCGTCGGAGCAGAGCGTCGAGCAGGGGGATCGCTTCGGCAGCGCGGGCCTCGTCGCCGGACTCGATTCGCCAGGTCGCACGCAGGCGGGTCGCGACGTCGAAGAGCAGATCCTGCGGCCCGATCTCCGCGAGCCGGGCGTCCATCTCGGCGACCGCCGCGAGGTCCTTGGCGACGCCATGACGCACCGCCTGCTCCATGAGTCGTTCACGCTCGGTCCAGGGGAGGTCGGGGGAGAGCGCGTCGAAGAACTGCGGACCGAAGACCGTGAGGGCACCGGCGCGGGCCGAGGCGTTCTCGGGGTTCAGCTGGAGCGCGCGCGCGAAGTGGCGTCGCGCGAGCTGAACGCGGGCGGTGTCGAAGGCGCGCCAGCCGATGACGGCCTGTTGGTCGTCCTCGGGGAGGAGCTTCGTCAGTCGCTCGGCGCGCGCGACCTCCCCGGTCCAGCCGAGCCGGCGGATCAGGCGCGTCGCGCGAATGCCCGCGAGGCGCTCCTTCGTCCAGGGCTCGAGCTCGGCGAGGGCGGCTTCGAAGTCCTTGCGGTGGGTCTGTCGCTTCGCCGGCGGGAGCCGGGTCGTGGCGAGGCGGTTGTGATCGTCGGTGTTGAGCGGACGGCCCTCGCCGAAGGCGCGTACGCCTTCGGCGTCGAGGGTCAGGCCGGCGAGGATGTCCTCGACGTCGTCCATTCCGTGTCGGGAGAAGTCGTCCCCGGCGACCTCGAGGGCGCGCGGTCCGCTCTCGAAGAGATCGATCGGCTCCTGCGAGGCGACGAAGACGAGGGCGGCGGGCACCGGGCGGTAGACGTTCACGTGCTCGAAGACGTCGGTCATGGCCGCCGCGAGACTGCCGAAGAGCGGTACGTCGACGAAGCCCTGGCCGATCCACTGCACGAAGATCCCACCCGGCTCGAGCTTCGAGTCGACGAGTTCGAAGAACTCCCGCGTATAGAGGTGGGAGGCGCCGGACGTCCACGGATGGGAGGGCTGCGACACGATCGCGTCGTAGGTCTTGTCGGAGAGGTTCATCGCGCCTCGCGCGTCCCCGAGTCGAAGCGAGACGCGCGGGTCCGCGAAGGGATCGACCGGGCGCGGGATCCGCTGGTTCGCGACGACGACCTCCTCCTCGAGCTCGATCACGTCGATCGCGGTGACCGACTGCGCGGTCGCACTCAGCGTCTGCGCGCCGCCGAGCCCGATGATGAGCATGTCCTCGGTGTCCGGGCGGGCGGCGGTCGGGAGGAGCGACAGCCAGGCGGTCTCGTGGAAACGCACGTTCGGCATCTCGGGCCGGTCGATGCCCGACTCGGGAAGGCCGTTCGTGAAGAGGCGCCAGCCGCGGTTCGACTCGACCACGGTCACCGTCGCGGAGCGTCCGACCCCCAGGTAGTAGATGGAGCCGGGCGTACGGGCTCCGCTGATGGCGGAGTGGAGGAGAAGGCCTTCGGGTCGAGGCAGGCCGACGATCAGGGTCGCGAGGAGAGCGACCGCACAGGCACCGGCCAGGAGCGTATGGCGCGGGGCCGAGAGGGTCGCGGCGAGGAGGCCGAGGACGAGGCTCGTCAGGACACCGACGAGCGCGGTGTGCTCGAGGCCGAGGGTGGGCAGGAGAAAGAAGCCGGCCAGGGTGGCGCCGAGGATCGAACCGACGGTGTTCCAGGCGTAGACGCGGCCGCTGACCGCCGCGGCCTCGTCCGCGTCTCGCGCGAGCAGGCGCACGCCGAAGGGGAAGGTCGCGCCGATGCAGAGCGTGACCGGCAGCAGGACGATGCCCGCGGCGGCCGCGCCCGGAGCGGGGGTCGCCGGATTCGCGCCGACGGCGGCGGCGAGGTCGGGCAATCGCTCCGCAGACCGGAACGCCGCATAACCGAGGAGTCCCGCCCCGAGCTGGACGAGGGCGAAGCCGCGTGCCGCGGCGGCTCGGCTCGTCGCGAAGCGGGCGGCGAGGGCGCTGCCCAGGGCGATGCCCAGCAGGAAGCTCGACAGCATCGACGCGAAGGCGGCCGTACTCCCGCCGAGGATCTGGCCGAGCAGCCGGGTCCAGAGCACTTCGTAGACGAAGGAGACGATCCCCGAGACGGTCATCGCCGGAAGGATCCAGTGGAAGCGCGGGCCCCGCGGCGCATCGGCCGCTTCGTCCGGCGGCAGGCCGGCGATTCCGCGGGCGAGCGCCCAGGCGGCGAGGAAGACGACGGCGTTGCCGGCGATCCCGATGTAGACGGTCTGGCGCAGACCGAAGGCCGGCAGGAAGTAGAAGGCCGCGACCAGCGTTCCGGCGATCGCGCCGAACGTGTTCACGGCGTAGAGAATGCCGATCCGCGGACCGACCTGCGCGTCGTCGCTCACCGCATAACGTGCCAGCAGCGGAAGCGTCGCCCCCATCAGCGACGTGCACGGAACGAGCACGACGAAGGCGCCGAAGAGATGGAAGAGCGCCGTGCCGAGGGACATCGTCTCCGGTGGCGCCTCGAGACCGCCGGCGACCGAGATGTAGAGGCCCTGCACGAGCTGGATCATGAGGGGGACGCAGAGGGCGCCGATCGCGATGCCCAGCTCGAGGACGCCGTAGGCGAGGACCGGGCGCGTCAGCCGGCGAACGAAGCGCGCGGCGACGGCGGCACCGAGGGCGAGACCGGCCATGTACGCCGCCAGCACCGCGACCACGGCGAGCTCCGACGTCCCGAAGAGGAACGCGAACTCGCGCGTCCAGGCGGTCTGGTAGAGCAGCGCCGCAAAGCCCGAGACGAAGAAGCAGATGAGAAGAAGGAAGAATCGGAGGTCCATGCTTCGGTTTCCGTCTCGTGAGTAGCCTCGCGGTGCTCGTGCGTGACGCGGGCGGAGCGGTCGGAGGTGTGTAGCAGCGACCTCCCTCCTCCGCCTCGAAGCTGCGCGCGCGGGCGGGGCTCTTGCCCATCGCCTGCATTCGGGATGCGGCTGCTGCGCCTTGCGGTCGTGGGGATCCGGACCGGCTTCTAGTCGTCGAGCAGGACGAGATGCATGGTCCGCGGACCGTGAGCACCGAAGACGAGGGCCTGCTCGATGTCCGCGGTCTTGGACGGACCGCTCAGGAACCATCCGAAGTCCGTCTCGCCGAGGGCCATCCGGGGATAGGCGTCGTGAAGGCTCGGGACCAGGCGGGACGTGTGGCCGACGATCACGAGGTGTTCCGCCAGCAGGGCGGCGGCGCGTTCGAGCGCCGAGCTCGGAACGTGCCAGGAAGCGCCGTTCTCGACGACCGTGAAGCGCGCCTCGAGCACGCAGACGTCGAGGGGCGCGAGCGCCTGGACCGTCGTCGCTTCGACACCGGCGCCGCGCGCCGAGACCCCATGGTCCGGGAGCGCGAGGGCGTCGGGACAGTGGACGTGATCGAAGGAGGCGATCGGTGCGGGCAGTTCGATTCGCTCCGGCCAGTCGAACGCGCCGGCCCCCCGAACGAGCACGCCGCCGTTCTGACCGAGGCGGGCGGCGAGGACGCCGGCTGGATCGTCGGGCATCGCCGGGGGCGTCGCACGCGGGACCGCCGCCGCCGGCGCGGTCGTGGCCGAGGCGAGTCGCGAAAGGATCTCCGCGCGCGCGTCGCTCATCGCCCCCCTCCGTCTTCGCGTTTCGCGTTGGTTCGGGCTTCGCGTTTCGCGTTCGCTTCGCGATCCCGAAGCGCCTGCTGGAAGCTCTTCGCCGGAATCGCGGGCATCGCCCGGCTGCGACTCCACGGCCCGCCGAGCCGATCGAGCAGCGACGCGGGAAGCCGCCGCGCCAGCCAGCGGCCGATCCGCGTCGCGCGACCGTAGAACTCGGGGCTCGACAGGATCCGCGCCGCCATCCGGAAGGCCAGCCGTCGCCGTCGCGGGTGGTGGCCGGCCTCGGCCAGATGGGATCGCCAGGTCAGGAGCTGGTGATGGAGGGGCACGCCGACCGGGCAGACGTCGCTGCACGAGCCGCAGAGACTGCAGGCGTGGGGGAGCTCGGCGTGGCGCGCCGGGTCGCGACTCGGGGCGAGGACCGATCCGATCGGGCCGGGCACGGTCGCGCCGTAGCTGTGGCCACCGCTTCGCCGGTAGACCGGGCAGGTGTTGAGGCACGCGCCGCAGCGGATGCAGGCAAGGGCCTCGCGGAAGGCGGGCTCGGCGAGCAGGCGGCTGCGTCCGTTGTCGACGATCACGACGTGGAGCTCGGAGGCCGATGTGTCGCCGGGGGCGGTCGCGCGGGGGCCGCGGAAGTGGGAGGTATAGGTGGTGATCGGCTGGCCGGTCGCCGATCGGGCGAGCAGCCGGAGGAAGGGCGCGAGGTCGGTCGCGGTCGGGACGATCTTCTCGAGGCCGACGCACGCGATGTGGAGCGGGGGGAGGGCCGTTCCGAGATCGGCGTTCCCCTCGTTGGTCACGACGACGAAAGAACCCGTCTCCGCGACGGCGAAGTTCACTCCGGTGATGCCCGCTTCGGCCGCCAGGAAACGCGCGCGGAGGTCTTCCCGCGCGAGCGCCGTCAGCGCGTCCGGGTCGTCGAGGCCCGCCGGTGCGCCCATCTCGTCGTGGAAGAGCTCGCCGATCTCGCCCCGCTTCAGGTGGATCGCGGGCATGATGATGTGGCTCGGTGGCTCGTTCCGGAGCTGGACGATCCGCTCTCCGAGATCCGTGTCGACGACCTCGATCCCCTGCGACTCGAGATGGGGATTGAGGCCGCACTCCTCGGTCAGCATCGATTTGCTCTTCGCGACCCGGCGAACGCCGCGGTCCGACAGGAGCGCACTCACGATCCGGTTGTGTTCGGCCGCGTCCCGCGCCCAGTGGACCGTGGCCCCCGCCGCCTTCGCTTCCTTCTCGAAGCGCTGCCAGAGCTCGGGGAGCCGGGCGAGCACGTCCCGCTTGATGCCCGCGGCCTCGTCCCGCAGCGCCTCCCACTCGGGCAGCGTGTCGGCGGCCGCGTCCCGCTTGGCGCGCACGAACCAGAGGACCTCGTCGTGCCAGGCCGTTCGCTCACCGTTCGCCACGAAGGCCGCTGCGCGCTCAACGTGGCCCATCGCCGCCTCCGTCCGCGTTGCGCTCGAGCCAGCCGGGGCCGAGGGTGGCCTCGGCGAGGATCTCCGCGACGTGCAGCACCCGCAGCGGCGTGTCCCCTCGTCGGGCGAGGCCCTCGAGATGAAGCAGGCAGGACACGTCGGTCGAGGTCAGGACCTCGGCCCCCCCGCGTCGATGGTCTGCGAGGCGGTCGAGTCCCATCCGCGTCGATACGGCCTCTTCTTCCACGGAGAAGACGCCCCCGAAGCCGCAGCACTCGTCCCGGCGGGTGAGGTCGATCCGTGTCAGGGCGGGGATCCGGTCGAGCAGGGTCAGGGCGGGATCGGGGCGCGCACCCTCGCGGGTTTCGGACGGATTTCCCTGCCGAAGCTCCCGGAGGGCATGGCAGCTCGCATGGACGCCGACGCGGTGCGGAAACGCGGTCGCCGGGGCCGGCAGGGAATCGCTCTCCTCGAGGAAACGGGTCAGCTCGACGACGCGGGCGCGACCACCCGGGGGATCGGACACGAGGCGTCGCCCGTGGATCTCGAGGGTCGCTGCGCAGGAGCCGGACGGGGCGACGACTGTCTCATAAGTGCGGGTCGCCTCGACGAAGCGCGTCACGAGGCCCCGGGCGAGGGGCTCTTCCCCGGCCGTGAGCATCGGCTGACCGCAGCAGGGGACGTCGCTCAGCACGTCGACGTCGAAGCCGGCGGTCTGGAGCAGGTCGAGGGCGGCGAGGCCGACGCGTGGCTTCAGCTGGTCGACGTAGCAGGGGACGAAGAGCGCGATCGACATCGCTGGGCGCACCATTCCCGGAAGACCCGGCTCCCGGAAGAGTCGGCGCGGCGGACCGCGCGAAGAGATTCGACCGGAGAATAAGTCGAAGCGCGCGCGGCGAGAAGGGGCCGCGCGCGCTTGGAACGGTGCGTCATGCCGCGGGGACTTCGCCGCGGACGAGTCGCCCGCGTTCGGGCGCGGGCGCGCGTCCTCGCGCGCTGACCCCGGGTCTTGAAGGCGGTCCGACTCACGGGTCGTCAGATGCAGATCCACGATGCAGACGCGGCTGAGTGCGGGTGAGGGGCGGCCCTGCGAACTCGCAACAGTTCGAGTGAAGCCCAAAAAACCGCTTGGAAATCCGGTCTGGCTGCGAAAGAATACGGGGCGCGCCCCAGACACTCCGGAGCGAACTCCGATCCCGGCCCCCCCGGTCTCGCGAGTTCGTTCGAACCCTTCCGGTCGTCCGAGTCCGTGGAAGTTGCGATTCGATCGCGATGCCCCGGCTCGGCCGTCCCCCGGGTCGTTCCCGGAGTTCCCTGTCAGGACGTTTCGATTCGGTTCGGTCGCCGCACTTCGCGGGAACGGCGAAACCGAGGAAGGGACGTCGGATCGGACCCGTCGACCGGCGCAAGAGCGCAGAGTCAACGGAGGACGACGAACACCGACAGCGGAACGACCCCACGCCTGCCCTGGGCGCTCTCGATCGACGATCGAGGGCACGCGGGGAGCCGGTCCACGATCCCCGGGGTCCCCTGGGCGCGGTGTGCCGTGGGGCGCGAAACGACGTCAGTCAGTGTAGTGTCCGTTGCCCTGCGTGGCGGCCTCGCGGGCCGAAGGCAGGCAACGAACGTATTCACGCGGCGCTCGAGCTTGGGGCGTCGCGGAACAGGGAGAGTCGTCGAGGCGCCTAACAAGTGTGCTCAGACGACCACGAGTCGAATCTGGTCCGGTGGGGACCGAGGAGAGAATTCATGATGACCTTCAAGGCGATGGCGAGCACGGTGCTCGCGCTTGCCCTCGGCGCGGGCGTAGCGTCCGCGCAGCAGCTCGATCCGCCGATCGATGCTCAAGTTGATGCGAACGCGGCGAGCGCCGAATCCCAGAGGCGCGTCGAGGAGATCGCGACGGCGACCGACAGCCTCACGGCGGACTACCGCCTGACGCTCAAGAAGATCGAGTCGCTCCAGATCTTCAACCGCCAGCTGACCCAGGTCATCGATTCCCAGAACGAGGAGCTCGAGAGCCTCCAGTCCCAGATCGACGGGGTCGAGGAAGTCGGCCGCGCGGTCACGCCGCTCATGCTGCAGATGATCGAGGCCCTCGACCAGTTCGTGGCGCACGACATGCCCTTCCTGGTTCAGGAGCGGAAGGATCGCGTCGCCGGCCTCCGCGTGCTCATGCGCCGTTCCGACGTCGCCGAGCCGGAGCGCTACCGCCGCATTCTCGAGGCCTACCAGATCGAGAACGACTACGGCCGAACCATCGACGCCCACTCGGGTACGATCGACAAGGACGGTGCCGAGGTGCCGGTCGACTTCCTGCGCGTGGGACGGATCGGCCTGATGTACAAGACGCGTGACGGCCTGGAATACGGTGTCTGGGACCAGGCGAACGACGTCTGGCAGACGCTCGAGCCCGGCGACTACGCCAACTGGATCAACGAGGGCATTCGCGTGGCGAAGAAGCAGTCGGCGCCGCAGCTGATCCGTGTGCCGCTCCCGCAGCCCCAGCAGGCCGGAGGTGCGAGCTGATGTCGCGCTCGATCATCGTTCGAAAGAAGGTTCAGAACATGAAGAAGTGGGTCGTCGCGGGCGCGCTCGTGGCGCTCCTTCCGATCGCCGCTGGAGCGCAGGAGACCGAGCCCGGCGCGATGGTCATCGACGTGCCCCAGTCGACCTCCGTCGACGACCTGCTCGAGAAGGTCCGCAAGGGCTTCGATGTCCAGAAGCGCGAAGACGCCGAACGCGTGCGGATCTTCGAGACCCGCCGCGAAGAGCAGGACCAGCTCCTGGCCGACGCGAAGGCGCGCGAGGCGCGCGAAGAGGCGCGCTCCCAGGCCCTCGAGAAGGAATACCAGGAGAAGGAGGTCAAGATCGCGGAGCTCGAGGCGGCCCTCGAACAGCGCATGGGCAACCTCGGTGAGCTCTTCGGTGTGACCCGGCAGATCTCGGGGGACTCGCGCGGTCTCATGGAGGCCTCGATCACGAGCTCCCAGTTCGACAACGAGCGCATCGCCTTCCTCGAGAGCCTCGGCGCGAGCAAGGAGCTGCCGTCGATCGACGAGCTGAAGCGCCTCTGGTACGAGATGCAGCGTGAGATGACCGAGCAGGGCAAGGTCGTGACCTACACGACCGAGGTCTACACCCCGGGCGGCATCGAGCAGCGCGAGGTCACTCGCGCCGGCGTCTTCTCCGTCATCTCGGGCGGCGAATACCTGCTCTGGGACCCGAACAAGGGTCAGCTCCAGGAGCTCGCGAAGCAGCCCCCGGCGCGCTTCGTCGACACCGTCGGCGAGTACGAGGGCGGCGAAGGTCTGACCGGTCTCGCCGTCGATCCCTCGAGTGGTTCGCTCCTGGCGGTCCTCATCGAGAGCCGCGGCCTGGTCGAGCGACTGCAGGCCCAGGAAGGTGGCGCCGTCGGCAACGTGATCATGGGCCTCGGCGGGATCGCGTTCCTCCTCGGCGTCTTCAAGATGGCCTGGCTCTTCATCGTCGGCCGGAAGGTCGCCTCCCAGAAGAAGTCGACCACGCCGGACACCAGCAACCCGCTCGGTCGCGTCCTCGCCGTCGCGCAGGACAACCCGGATGCGGACCGCGAACAGCTCGAGCTCATGCTCGACGAGGTCGTGCTCCGCGAGTCGGGCAAGCTCGAGAGCCTCGTCTGGCTCGTTCGCATCGTCTCGGTCGTCGCGCCGCTGCTCGGTCTGCTCGGAACGGTCACCGGTATGATCCGGACCTTCCAGTCGATCACGCTCTTCGGTGCCGGTGACCCCCGCATGATGGCCGGTGGTATTTCCGAGGCGCTCATGACCACGATGCTCGGTCTGGTCGCCGCGATTCCGCTGGTCCTCCTGCACGCTGCGCTCGCCAACAACACGAAGAAGATCGTCGACACCCTCGACGAACAGAGTGCGGGCCTGATCGCGCAGCAAGAGTAGGAAGAGAAGGGGGCTCTCATGGGCCAGATGATCATCGACGTAGAGGCGTTCCTGGAGACGGGTGGCCCCGTTCTCAACGTCATCGCCATCGTCACGGTCGTGATGTGGACGCTGATGCTCGAGCGCTTCTACTTCTTCTACCGGGTCTTCCCGCGCGTGGCGGAGAAGGCGCAGGAGGATTGGCAGGCCCGCGACGATCATTCGTCGTGGGGCGCGCACCAGATCCGCCGGCTCAAGGTGTCGGAGCTCCGCATGGAGCTCGAAGACGGCCTGGCCTACATCCGCGTTCTCGTCGCGCTCTGCCCGCTCCTGGGGCTGCTCGGGACCGTGACCGGCATGATCGAGGTCTTCGACGTCATGGCGGTCGCCGGCTCCGGCAACGCCAAGGCGATGGCGGGTGGTGTGTCGCGCGCGACGATCCCCACGATGGCGGGAATGGTCGCGGCACTCTCCGGTCTGATCCTGTCGGCCCGCCTCGAACAGTTCGCGGCGGACGAAGGGGAGCGGCTGGCCGACCGGCTCGAGATCGAGCATGGGGGAAGTGAAGAATGAGACGCCGAAGATCCTCCGGCTTGAGTGAAGAGGCCGACGTCGACCTGACGCCCATGCTCGACGTCGTGTTCATCATGCTGATCTTCTTCATCGTGACGGCCTCGTTCATCAAGGAAGTCGGCCTCGACCTCAACCGTCCCGAGGGCGGTGAGTCGACCAAGGTCGTGACGGACAACGAGAACATCCTGATCCAGATCACCAACGATGGATTGATCTTCGTCGACCGCCGCAGCGTCGATGTCCGCGCCATCCGCGCGAACATCGAGCGCCTTCGAGCCGAGCGGCCGAACGGCCAGGTGATCGTCGCGCCCGGCGAGGCCTCCCAGAACGGGTTGCTGGTTCAGGTGATGGACCAGGCGAGACTCGCCGGCGCCGAGGAGATCTCCCTGGCAGCGGAGGTGAACTGATGCCCGGTATCATCCGTTTCATCGTCCCCTTCGCGATCGCCGGCGTCGTGACCTTCGGTCTCTTCTGGCTCATGCAGAGCCTGATCGGCGTCGAGGGTGAGCTCGACAAGAGCGCGCGCACGAAGGTGATCGACTTCGTTCGCGTGAAGCGCAGCGAAGAGGTCAAGAAGAAGGAACGCGAGCCTCCGAAGAAGGAGGAAATCGACGACACGCCGCCGCCGCCCGACTTCACGATGGACCAGACCACCAGCATGGATGGTGGCGGGATCGGCATCTCGGCCGGCGTCGACACGAGCATGTCGCTCGACACCGGGGGTGGCTTCTCCATGGCCTCCGCCGACGGTGACGCCGTACCGATGGTGCGCGTGCCGCCGCAGTATCCGGAGCGTGCGCTCCAGCGCGGAATCGAGGGTCGCGTGCTGATCGAGTTCACGATCAGCAAGTCCGGGTCGGTCAAGGACGCGAAGGTGGTCGCGTTCGAGCCGAGCAAGATCTTCAACAAGGCCGCGCTGAAAGCCGTGAAGCAGTGGAAGTACAACCCCAAGATCGTGAACGGCAAGCCGGTCGAGCAGCCCGGCGTCCGGATCGCGATCCCGTTCAAGTTGGGCAGCGAAGCCGCATAGCGGCGGAGATGGACGTATGACGGACGGAACCCGCAACTGCACCCGCAACCCGGATCGGTGGCTCCGCTGGGTCGCCCTGGCGATCGTGGCGACCCTTTTCGCCGGCCCGGCCTTCGGCCAGGCGCAGTACCAGTTCAGCACGCGCAACCAGAAGAAGATGGTCAAGGTCTTCGACGCCCTCCGCCTCGAAGGGACCGACGAAGAGGTCGCCGCCGCGCGTGCAGAGGCCAAGGAAATCCTGCTCGGGATCAACCTGAAGCGAGCGAAAGCCTATGGTCGCGCGCGGATCCTGTGCACGCTGGGCGGCATTTCGGTCCAGGACGGTGAGAACGAGGCCGCGCTCGACTATCTCGAGCAGTGTGTGGCCGAGGAGGCGCTCCAGCCCGAGGAGCAGCTGCGAAACCAGTTCATGGTCGGGCAGCTGCAGACGATGCTCGGGCGGTACGACGACGCGATCGTCACCCTCGAGAATTGGCTCGCCCAGACGGAGGTCCCCGCGCCCTCGTCCTACTACACGCTGGCGGTGACCTACTACCAGGCCGAGCGGGCCGAGGAAGCGCTCGCCCCCGCGAAGAAGGCGGTGGAGCTCTCCGTCGATACACCGAAAGAGAGCTGGTACCGCCTGCTCCTCTCGCTCCATCTCGAGCGGCAGGAGTTCGACGAGGCACTCGCGCTCCTCGACGACATGATCCTCGCCTACCCCAAGAAGGCGTACTGGTCGCAGATGGCCGCGATCTACTCCGAGAAGGCCGACTCGGCGCGGAGCCTCTCGGTCCAGCAGCTGGCCAAGCGCGAGGGGTTCGTGACCGAGTCCAAGGACCTGATGCGCGTCGCGCAGATGCTCATGGTCGAAGGTCTGCCCCACCAGGGCGCGGCGGTCATGAAGGCGGGGCTCGAGGACGGTTCGATCGAGCCGACCAAGGCGGCCTACCAGACCTACTCGGACACGCTCCTGCAGTCGCGCGAGTGGGAGCTCGCCGTCGAGCCGCTCGCCAAGGCGGCGGAGATGAACGAGGACGGGGCTCTCTACGTGCGCCTCGCCCAGGTGAATCTCCAGCTCGGACGCTGGGGCGACGCGCGTGGCGCACTCGACAGCGCCTTCGAGAAGGGCGACCTCAACGACGAGGGGCAGGCCCACATCCTCTATGGAATCGCCGCCTTCAACGACAAGAAGTGGAAGACGGCGACCCGCGCCTTCGGTCGCGCCGAGGGCTACTCGGGCACGGCGGAGACCGCCGGCAAGTGGAAGGCCTACGTCGAGCGTGAGAAGGCTCGCCTCGGCGTGCCGGACTGATTCGCCGGCTTCGCCGGTCGGTGCTGCGCGCCTCTCGACGCGCCCCTTTCGTGGGGCGCGTCTTGCGTTGAGGACTCTGGTTGCCGGCTTCGCCGGTCGGTGCTGCGCGCCTTGCGTTGAGGACTCCCGCTTGGAGTCTGTGGCGGCGTAGCCGGCGGGCGCGCTCGTCGAGTGTGCTGGAAGGCGCCTGGGGCCCGCGGGAATGGGATTCCGGGGATTTCGCCCATTCCGCCGGAGCCGGTTCGGCGGTACTGTTGGGCGCGTTCTCGGGTCCGCTCCCCACCGGACACCCCCCACGAGCCGAGACCGACGCGCGGCGTCCGCCAGCGCATGAATCGAACGGAACCCCTCATGACCTCCACCGCACTGCCGGCGGCTGGGACCGACGATCCCCAGCTGCTCGAACAGATCGAGAACACCATCCGATTCCTCGCCGTCGATGCCGTCGAACGCGCCGGAATCGGCCACGTCGGCGCCGCGATGGCCCTCGCGGCCTCCGCCTTCGAGCTCTGGGACAACCATCTCCGCTTCGACCCCCAGGATCCCGCCTGGCCGCTGCGCGACCGCTTCGTGCTGTCGAACGGGCACGCGTCGATGCTCCAGTACGCGCTGCTCCACCTCTTCGGGTACGACCTCTCCCTCGACGACATCGCGAAGTTCCGCCAGCTCGGCTCGCGCACGCCCGGCCACCCGGAGTACGGCGAGACCGCCGGTGTCGAGCTGACGACCGGGCCGCTCGGTCAGGGCTTCGCGCATGGGGTCGGCATGGCGCTCGCGGCCAGGATGACGGGCTCGCAGTTCGGCGGAGAAGGCGACGGGGCCGATCGGCCGGGACAGCACTTCGTCTACGGCTTCGTCGGGGACGGCTGCCTGATGGAAGGGGTTGCGTCCGAGGCGGCCTCCTTCGCCGGGGCGCACGCGCTCGGCAATCTGATCTACGTCTACGACGACAACGCGATCACGATCGATGGGGGAACCGACATCACGTTCTCCGAGAGCGTCCCCGCGCGTTTCGCCTCCTACGGCTGGCACGTGGTCGACTCGGTCGACGGGCAGGATCGCGCTGGATTCGCGCAGGCCCTCGAGGCCGCGCGTGCCGAGACCGACCGCCCGACGCTGATCGTGCTCAAGACCCTGATCGGTCGCGGCGCGCCCAACTTCGAGGGGCGCAACAAGGCCCACGGCGGCCCGCTCGGCGAGGACGAGACGAAGCTCGCGAAGGAAGGCCTCGGATGGCCGACCGAAGGCGACCTCCTGGTGCCCGATGCGGTGCGTGCCTACTGCGACGAACGGGCGAAGGCGAAGCGCGCCGCGCGCGAGGCCAGCGATGTGAATCTCGCCGCCTGGCGCGAGGCGAACGCCGACGCGGCCGCGCGCTGGGACACGGCGCGCGAGCGATCGCTGCCCGCGGATCTCGTCGAGAAGCTCGTCGATGGACTCGACGGGGCCAAGAACGCGACGCGGAAGCACTCGCAGACGGTGCTCGAGCGGCTCGCGGACCTCGTGCCGTACATGACGGGCGGCTCCGCGGATCTGGCGGGCTCGGCGGCACCGCCGATCGTGAAGAGCGCCGGGATCGTCGGTCCCGCGGCGGGGGAGGGCGTCGACCCCTTCGCCGGGCGGAACATCCACTTCGGTGTGCGCGAGCACGCGATGGGCGCGATCGCGAACGGGATCGGTCTCGACGGGACCTTCCTGCCCTACTGCGGCACGTTCATGATCTTCAGCGACTACATGCGCCCGTCGATCCGGCTGGCCGCGCTCCAGAAGTCGCCGACCCTCTTCGTCTTCACCCACGATTCGATCTTCGTGGGCGAGGACGGCCCGACCCATCAACCGGTCGAGCAGGTCGATTCGCTCCGCGTGATGCCCGACCTCACGGTCTTCCGTCCGGCGGACGGCGTCGAGACCGCGATGGCGTACGCGTACTACCTGAAGTCGGTCGCGGGCGAGGGCCCCGGCAAGCCCGGTCCGATCCTGCTCTCGCTCACGCGTCAGGGCCTGCCCGGACTCGAGCGTCCGGCGGGCTTCGTCCCCGAGGACGTCTGGAAGGGCGCCTACGTGGTGAGCGAGCCGGCCGAAAAGGCGGGCGTCGTGCTGCTGGCGACCGGCAGCGAGGTCTCCCTCGCCGTCGAAGCCGCCGGGGAGCTCGCGGGTTCGGGCATCCACGCCCGGGTCGTCTCGATGCCTTCGGTCGAGCTCTTCCTCGAGCAGAGCGACGCCGACCAGGACGCCGTCCTTCCCGACGACGGCACGCCGATCGTCGCCATCGAAGCGGGCCGCGGAGAGACGCTGCGCCGCTTCGTCGGCCGCCGCGGCCTCGTGATCGGCATGGAGAGCTTCGGGGCCAGCGCGCCCTATGGCGACCTCGCCGAACACTTCGGCTTCACCGCGAAGAACGTCGCGGAGCGGGTGAAGGCCGCCGTCTGATTTCGCCGGCTTCGCCGGTCGGCGCGGGGCGCCGACGACTGAGCCGAAGGCTCAGTCCGAAATAACGACGGTCTCCATCACGTCGCCCTGGGCGATCGAATCGACGATGTCCTGGCCTTCGAGGACCTTGCCGAAGACGCCGTGCTTGCCGTCGAGCCACGGGGTCTCGACGTGGGTGATGAAGAACTGGGAGCCGTTCGTGTTCGGGCCGGCGTTGGCCATCGAGAGGATGCCCGGGCCGTCGTGCTTGCCGGCGAGGGCGCCGGCCTCGTCGTCGAACTTGTAGCCGGCGTCGCCCGTCCCCGTGCCGAGGGGGCAGCCGCCCTGGATCATGAAGTCGGCGATCACGCGGTGGAAGGTCAGGCCGTTGTAGAAGCCTTCGCCCGCGAGCTTGATGAAGTTGCCCGTGGTCTCGGGGGCGGCATCGGTGAAGAGCTCGAGCTTGATCGCGCCCTTGTTCGTGTTGATCGTCGCGGTGGTCATCGGATTCTCCGTGTGTTCGTCATGGCTGTTCCGCGTATTCGTCCGCGGTTTCGGATACGCTCGCGGGGCCGAGTGAATGGGGCGCGGCCCGCGATGCGCGGACGAGGCCTGCCGTTACGGCGCGCGGAGTGTAACGCGAAGGCGAGACGGCGGGATCCGGGGGGACGATGGACATCAAGCGCTACTTCGTCGATCAACTGAAGGGCGTGTACCAGGAGCGGATCGCGAACGCCGGCCAGGCCGAGTCGAGCTCCGCGGACGCCGCGGAGCACATCCGCGGCGAGTCGTCCCGGCGCGAGGACGCCAAGGCCGCCGCGATGGAGGGGCGGCTCGCGTCGGGCCATCGACGCCGGCGGAAACAGGCGGTCACCGAGATGGAGACCCTGCTCGACTTCGCCGAGAAGGGGATCAAGCGCTATCGGCCGACCGATCGCGTCGGCCTCGGCGCGATGGTCGACGTCCGGATCGAGGACGACGAGGGGGAGGAGGAGCGCACCCTGATCGTGCTTCCGGTCGGGGCGGGGGAGGCGCTGACCGGGCCGGGCGGCGATGGCTGGGTCCAGGTCGTCACGCCGAAATCCCCTGTGGGGAAAGCGCTCGTGGGGGCTCGGGAAGGGGACTCCTTCGAGATCGTGGTCGACGGCCGCGATCGAGAGTGGACGGTCGTCGACCTCGGCTGACGCCGCCGTCCCACCGCTCCGGCGGAAGATGCCGCCGATTCCGCCCTCGGTCGGTCCTGCCGGTCGATTGCCACGGGCCTGCGCATCCGGCCTCTCTCCCGGTCGGGTCCGTCGTTGGTGACGCAGAAAACAATGGACGTGGGAAAAATTCCCGCTTATACAGGGAAGGTGGGAAAAATTCCCACATACACCTGCCCGCGGCCTCGCCCGGGCGCATCCCCGTGAGGATCCCCATGACTGCATCTCTTTCGTTCCGATCGATCGTCCTGGCCGGCTTCGTCGTGCTCGCCACGGCCGCCACCGCACACGCCCAGCGGGTCGTCTCCGACGCAGAGCTCGGTGACGCGCGCCCCGAGGCGGAGCTTCGCCTGGACATGCGCGAAGCCGTGGAGCGGGACACCGACACGGTGAACACCGCGCTCGTCTTCAACAACCCGAATGCCCAGACGGCCCACGTCATGTGCCGCGCCTACGACTCGAACGGAAACCACATGGGACGCCGTGTCGTCGGCGTCCCCGGAAACGGCGTGCGCTACCTGCGCGCTTCGGACTTCTCGCGCGGCGGCGACTTCATCGGCGCCGCCGTCTGTTCGTCTCGGACGCGCGTCGCCGCGAGCGCGGTCCTGCTCGCGCCCGGCGCCATCACGAACCTCGACGTGATCCAGGCCGACGCCTGGGACGACACGAACCGCGTGCGCTTCCCGCTGATCGCGACCTACTGACGGACGCCGTGATCTGCGCGCCCGATCCGTCGAACGCCTCGCCAACGTGTTCGCGGGTCGGGGAGCCGTGAGGTGCGGCTCGAAGGAGGCGCCGGACGGGATTCCCGTCCGGCGCCTCTTCGTTGGGAGCGGGTCGTCGAAGGCGCGCGGTGGCCCTATCGCGCGAGGCGCCGGTCGAGCGCCGGCGCTCGCGGCCGGACCGCCGGCCGTTGGAGATCCCGCGCCGCCTTCGGTCGCATCGGTCGCGGCGGCGGGCCGACCTCGTCGCGCGGACGTCGTTTGGGACGCTCCGGGATCGCATCCGGTCGGGGCGGCTGGTCCGTGGGCCGCGTGCCCATGGGACCGGGCCGCGACGGCGCGGGTCGGGTCGGCATCACTCGCAGGACGCCGTCGCTCTCGATCCGTCCTCCCACCCGGAGCCGTGCGCCGGGCCGGATCGCGCGGCGAATCGCGTCCGGCGTGTCCTCGGGTACGGCGAGCTCGAGGCGGCCGATCCGGGGGCGGGCCTCGCGCCCGCCGACGAAGCCCTCGACGGAGGCGTAGTCGATGCGGCCCTCGCGGCGCGCTTCCAGGAGCCGCGCGGCCAGCGTCGCCTCGAAGGCGGTGTCGGGAGCACGCGTTTCTCCCGCGCGTCCGGGCGCGATCCGCGTCGCGACCAGCTCGCCGTCGGGGCCGAGCTGGGCCTGGAAGGCGATCCATCTGCCCGGCGCGAGCTCGGCGTCGTCCAGGGACGGGGAGCGGGTGGTGCTCTCGCGCAGTCGCAGTCGCCTGCCGTCGACGACGAGCGTTCCGTCTTCGTCACGCCGCTCGATCCGCCCGGCGCCGTCGCGCGCGACCACGATGCGCCGGGCGACGACGCCGTCCGCGGTCCGGACGGCTTCGACCAGCACGAGCTGCCCGGACGCCAGGCTTCGCGGGACGCCTTGGCCATCGGCGCCGGACGACGACTCGAGCGCCAGGCTCTCGGGGATCACGACTTCGACGCCACTCACGCAGACCCGCGCGCGTCGCCCTCGACCACCGCCTTCGGGATCCGCGGAACCGCGCCCGACCGGTTCGGCGCGGCCGAAGAGGCCGAGACCGCGCGGGGCCGGACCGGCGTCGTCGGGGCCATCGCCATCCGAGACGGGCCCCCGTCCGGTGCCGCCGATGCCGCTGTCATCGTCGTCTCCGCCGGACGTACGCTGCATGCGGTCGCCGCGTGCAGGGCTCGATTCATCGGGACCGAAGCCGGTCCCGCCGAGACCGCTGTCGTCGGGACTGAAGGTGGTTCCGCGGAGACCGCTGTCGTCGGGACCGAAGCCGGTCCCCCCGATGCCGCTGTCGTCGTCGCCCGGCTCGAGGACGTGGATCGGGTGGCCGGCTCGCCCGCCGCCGCAGGTCTCGGTCGCGCCGCTCGGAAGCGGCGACAGCGACGCGAAGAGCGCGATGATCGTGAGGGTGAGGAGCCGACGGCGATCAGTCATCGCTGCCTCCGTCTGCGTCCCCCGACGAGTCCTGCGGTGCTCGGAAGAACCACGCGCCGAAGCTCATACGCTGACTCGCGTCGCTCTCGCCCGCGTCGGCGGCCTGGAGCTCGAGCGCGCGCGCGTTCACGCGTTGCAGCGCCTCCATGCCCGCCTCGCGGGCGAGGGCCTGGAGCTCTTCGACGGACTCCGGGCGGAGGTGGGCGTAGTAGACGCTTCGTTCGAGGAAGGGCGCGCCCACGCCGGTGAGGTTGTGACGCGCGGCCGCGAGGTGGTCGCGCACGTTGCGCCCCAGGTAGTAGGCCTTCTCCTCGAAGCCTTCCGACGGCACGAAGGCCTCCTCCACGAGGACGACGCGATCCTCGGCATCGAGTCGGGCGATGCCGAGGCGCAGCCACTCGTCGAGCACCGCGCGAGGGCGGATGTCCTGGGTGACCGCCTGCACGAGACCGTCGAAGGTCGGGCGGCCGTCCTCGGTCGCGAGTCGCGGCAGGGCGAGGGGGCGTCCGTCTCCATCGCGATAGGTGGGATCCGCGGTCCAGCGCAGCGCGAGCTGCGCGCCGAGGGAGACGCTCGGCGGGACGGCCGGGCGGGGCTCGCCCGCTTCCGCCTGGAGTCGCTTCACGTCCTTGCGGTGGATGCCGGTGAGCAGGGTGAGACGGCTGATCGTCTGGGGCCGGTCGGGCAGGGCGTAGCCGCGCTCGGCCTCACCCACGTAGATCCGTTTCAGCAGGCCGGCGAGGGTCGGGAACGTGATCTGGTGATCGAGGAGCAGGCGGACGAGGGGGGCGAGCAGCCGCTCGACGGCATCGAGGAGCGCGCCGGAGGGACGGCCGGCGGACGTGGGGCTCTCCTCGGTTTCTCGGGCCATGTTCGTCGTCCGACTCCCGCCGATCGCCGCGCCGTCGTCTCGCGCGGGGACGCCAAGTGAGTGGGAAAAATTACCACAGAGTGTCGGTCCCTCTCGACGATCGACCTCCAGGCGAGACGATTGCCGGTATGCTGCGCCTTCCTTTCCGGTGGCCGTCCGTGCTGGGCGAGGAGGAGCAGGCTTGAGCACGCAGGATCCGATCGAACCGGTGCAGGACTTTCTCGGGCGGCGCGCCTTCGTGACGGGCGCCGGCGGCGGGATCGGTGAGGGCATCGCGGTGCGCCTCGCGGCCGCGGGAGCGGCGGTCGCCTGCGTCGATGTCGATGGCGAAGCGGCCGCGAGGGTCGCGTTGGCGATCGAAGCGGCCGGCGGCAAGGCGTGCGCGATCCCCTGCGACGTGTCCGACGCGTCGGCGGTCGCGCGCGCGATGGACGCCTCCGTCTCCCACCTCGACGGCCTCGACGTGCTCGTGAACAACGCGGGGATCGTGAAGATCCAGTCCTTCGAGGAGATGTCCCTCGCCGACTGGGACCGGACGTTCGGTGTGAACCTGCGCTCGCTCTTTCTGACGTGTCAGGCGGCGCTTCCACATCTGCGCGCTTCCGAGGCGGGGGCGATCGTGAACATCGCCTCGATGGCCGCGCTTCGGTACACGGTGCCCCACGTCGACTACGCGGCGACGAAGGGCGGGGTCGTCTCCTTCACCCGCGATCTCGCGTTCGAGCTCGGGGCCCACGGCATCCGGGTGAATGCCGTCGCGCCCGGGCCGGTCGCCACGGGAATGATGGCGTCGATCAGCGACGAGCAGATCGATCAGGCCGGGCTTCGCTTCCTGCTCGGCCGCATGGGCCGCCCCGCGGACATCGCCGAGGCCGTCGCCTTCCTTGCGTCACCGCGCGCGTCCTACATCACGGGCGCGACGCTGCCGGTCACCGGAGGCGCAGAGCTCGCGACGAGGCCGCTCCGGCCCGAAGACGAGTAGGCCGAGTGAGTCGAGTGAGCCGCTCCGGGCGGGCGCTGCCGGAGGTGGACCTCGTCGTGCCTTCGCTTCGTCACGAGGAAGCGTTTCTCGACGCGGTCGCGCGCAGCCGCGACCTGCACGCGCGCTTCGTCGAGCCGCCGACCACGAGCGCCACGTATCGCCTCAACATCGCGCGCCAGCACGAGCCGCGATACGAGCTCCGTCTCGTCGTCGACCGCGAGAGCGGTCAGCTCGCGGGCGTCGTCAACGCGAACGAGATCGTCCGCGGGGCCGCGCAGTCGGCCTTCCTCGGGTACTACGTCTTCGCGCCCTTCGCCGGGACGGGCAGGATGGAAGCGGGGCTGCGCGCGATGCTCCGCGAAGCGTTCGGTCGGCTCGGTCTCCATCGCCTCGAGGCCAACATCCAGCCGGACAACGCGCGTTCGATCGCGCTCGTCGAGCGGCTCGGCTTCCGACTCGAGGGACTCTCGCCGGGCTATCTCAGGATCCGCGGTCACTGGCGCGATCACGAACGCTGGGCGATGACGCGCGAGGAGTTCCGAGCCGACTGAGGGTCGGCGGCTTCGGTCAGGTATTTCGAGCCTTGAGCGCGAGAAGCGCCGCCGCTGCCAGGCGGCGCTTCGGGAGGCGCTCCGCGCCGACTAACGATAGTCGTGAGAGCGCGGCATCTTCGGCTTCCGCGAGTCCCGTCGCGGTGTGCTCGTGCGGCCGGGGCCGGGCGCGCGCGCTTCGCTCAGGTCGAGCGGGACGATCTCGCGGGCGCGCACGTGGATCACGCCGTCGACGCGCTGGAGCGGCCCTGCGATCTCGAGGAGCGAGGCCTGGTGGAGCGGGACGCGGAAGCGTGCCGAGATGTCCGGGGTCAGCACGGCATTCGAGAGCCCGGTTTCGTCCTCGAGGGTCACGAAGCAGAAGCCCTTCGCAGAGCCGGGGCGCTGGCGCACGATGGCGTGGCCGGCGATCCGGACCCAGGCGCCGTCGGGGGTCTCGCGGAGCCGGGCCGCCGAGAGGACGCCGCGGCGCTCGAGGCCTTCGCGCAGATGCCCCATCAGGTGGACGTCGGTGGTCAGGCCGGCGAGTCGGTAGTCGGCCAGGGTCTCGTCGAGGGCATCCATCGGTTCGAGGGGGGACGGCTCGGGAGGTGTTGTCTCGGGAGGTGTTGTCGGCCCCTGCCTCGAATCGACGGGCTTCTCGTTCCGGCCGCCGGAGGCGCGGGCGATCTCGCGTCCGGCGAAGAGGCTGTTCGGATCCCGTTCGAGGGCGGCGACCTGCCAGAGCGCGTCCCGCCGGCCTCTGGAAGCCCCGCGGAGTCGGCCGAGAGCACCGAGCTCCGCCAGGGCCTCGAGCTCGTTGCGATCCGGCGCGACCCGGCGGACGAAGTCGCCCAGG
The DNA here is from genome assembly GCA_024742285.1 of bacterium. Lineage (NCBI taxonomy): Bacteria > bacterium. The sequence continues at coordinate 49,677 of JANSYR010000018.1, forward strand.
TCTTCGAAGCCGCCGGCGCGGCGTGACCGGACGATCCGCTCCGCGGTCGTCGCCTTCAGGCCGCCGACCGCGTCGAGGCCGATGCGGACGGCGGGGGCGCCACGGTGGCGGTTCCGGGTCGGGCTGCCCTCCTCGAGGTCGGCCCGTTGGTTGGAGAAGAGGACGTCGACCGGGCGGATCTCGACGCCGTGGCGCTGGGCGTCCTTCACGAGGGTCGCCGCGCTGTAGAAGCCCATGGGTTGGGCCCGCAGGAGCCCGACCAGGAAGGCCGCCGGGTGGTGGCACTTGAGATAGGACGAGGCGTAGGCGATCAGGGCGAAGGACGCCGAGTGGGACTCGGGGAACCCGTAGAGCGCGAACGACGAGATGTGGAGGACGATCTGGTCCTCGGCCTCGCGGGAGAAGCCCTGACGACGCATGCCCTCGCGGAGTCGCGCCTCGATCTTCGTCATCCGCTCCGCCGAGCGCTTGAAGCCCATCGCGCGTCGGAGCTCCTCGGCCTCTCCGCCGGAGAAGCCCGCTGCGACCATCGCGATCCGCAGCAGCTGCTCCTGGAAGAGCGGCACGCCCAGCGTCCGCTCGAGGATCGGTTCGAGACTCGGGTGCGGGTACTCGACGGGCTCGCGACCGGCCCGGCGGTTGAGATAGGGGTGGACCATCTGACCGACGATGGGGCCCGGGCGGATGATGGCGATCTCGACCACGAGGTCGTAGAAGGTCTTCGGCTTGAGCCGAGGGAGCGTCGCCATCTGCGCGCGGCTCTCGATCTGGAAGACGCCGACCGTGTCCGCCTTGCGCATCATGGCGTACGTCTTCGGATCGTCTGGCGGGAGGTGGGCCAGGTCGATCTCGACGTCCTCGTGTCTCCGGATCAGGGGGATCGTCTCTTCGAGGGCGGCGAGCATGCCGAGGCCCAGGAGGTCGATCTTGATGATCCCCATGTCCGCGCAGTCGTCCTTGTCCCACTGGACGATCCTGCGATCGGCCATCGTCGCCGGCTCGATCGGGACGACCTCGTCGAGGCGTCCGGCGGCGATCACGATCCCGCCGCTGTGCTGGCCCAGATGACGGGGCAGGCCCTGGACCGCACGCACGAGATCGGTCCAGTGGCGTACGTCGGGGGACTCCGGATCGAGCTTCGCCTCGCGGAGCCGCGCCAGGAACTCCTGCCGGACCTCGGCCTGCGGATCCTCGCCTCGGGCCTCTGCGGCGGCATCGTTCGCCCGCCGCTCCGCGGCGCTCCCCCTCGGTGCGGGAGGGAAGTCGAGGCGCGCGACGAGCTTCGAGAGCCGCCCGATCGCCTCGGGGTCCTGGCCGAGGACCTTGCCCATCTCCCGGACCGCCATCTTGATCCGGTACGTGATCACGTTCGCGGTCATCGCCGAGCCCGCGAGGCCGTACTTGCCGAAGACGTACTGGATCACCTTCTCGCGCTGGGTGCCGCTCGGAAGGTCGATGTCGATGTCCGGCCACTCGCCGCGCTCCTCGGAGAGGAAGCGCTCGAAGAGGAGGTCCATTCCGACCGGGTCGACGGCGGTGATCCCGAGCGCATAACACACGGCGCTGTTGGCGGCGGAGCCGCGGCCCTGGCACAGGATGCCCTGGCGCCGCGCGAAGGACGCGATGTCCTCGACGATCAGGAAATAGCCGGCGAGGTCGAGCTTCTCGATGATGTCGAGTTCGAAGGCGAGCTGTTTCAGGACCCGGGAGCCGGGGCGGGCGCCGTACCGGTTGCGCGCGCCGACCCTCGTCAGCTCGCGCAGACGGCTCATCTGGGTCTCGCCCCGGTCGAGAGGGAACGCAGGAAAGCGGTAGTCGAGGTTCTCGAGGGTGAACTCGCAGCGCTCGGCGATCGCGCGGGTCCCGAGGATCCACGCCGGGTGATCGCGGAAGCGTCGCGCGATCTCCTCTCGCGTCTGGACGTGACCTTCACCGTTGGGAGGGAGATGACGTCCCGCCGTGTCGAGGGTCTTCCGTTCGCGCAGACAGATCAGCGCATCGAGCAGTCGCCGATCCCTCGGCCACGCACACCGGACGTCCCCCGACGCCACGACCCGGATCCGACGGTCCTCCGCCCTGTCGGCAGCGTGGCGCGCGATCTGCGCTGTTCGGCGGTGGAGAGAATGGGAGACGTCGACGGCCAGCCGGTCCCCGAAGGCCCGGCTCGCCCGGTCGAGGAGGTCGGGTCGGAGCCGCTCGTCGCCGCGCAGCAACACACTCCAGTGTCCCGCCTCCGCCTCGAGCTCGTCCCAGCCGACCCGGATCAGGTTTCGCGCCCGGGTGTCGCGGGCTTCGAGGGTCTTGTTCCGCCGGCCGTGGGCCTTCGTCAGGATCCGGCAGAGCCGTCGCCAGCCCTCCGGCGACTCGCAGAGCAGCGTGACCCGATCCGGCTCGGCGAAGGGATCGCCGGGCTGCCCCTGGCCGACCGAAATCTCTCCACCCACCAGCGCCCGCAGGCCCGCCAGGCGGGCCGCCTTGTGGAAGCGGGGGGCGCCGGAGACGCCGTCCCGGTCCGCCAGGGCCAGGGTCTCGTGGCCCCGCTCGGCGGCGGCCTCGATCAGGTCTTCGGGGTTGCTGCAGGCCTCCAGGAAGGAGAAAGCGCTTCGTGTGCGGAGCTCGACGTAGTCCTGGGCCAGGTCTCGAGGGGAGGTCATGCCTCATTTTCGCCGTACTTTCGTCATTGATCAATCGTATACTTGGTTCATTCTCCCGGTCGCAGGCGGCCGACCCCGCTCCGACTCCGTTTCCTTCGCGCCACGAGGCCCTTCCGACGATGACGACCGCCCCGCCGGACCGGACCGCCCTGATCGTGGACGACGAGGATCAGCTCCTGCGCCTCATGACCCGCGTCCTCGAGCGGGAGCAGGTCCGGGTGCTGACCGCGAAGGACGGCACGCAGGCCCGCACGCTCTTCTCGGCCCACGAGAACGAGATCGACCTGCTCGTGCTGGACGTGTCGCTCCCCGACGGGGACGGCGCCGAGCGGCTCCTGCCCGAATTCCTGGCCCGCCGTCCCGCGGCCCGGTTCATCGTCGCGAGCGGCGACGAGCCGCCGGTGGGACTCGCCGCCGAGCTCACGCGCATCGGCGGCCACTTCCTTCGCAAGCCCTTCGTTCCGAAGGAGCTGATCCGCCTCGTCCGGGAATCGGCTCCGGCCACTTGCGGACGGCCGGGCACCGCGGTTCCGCCGGGACCCGCCTGATGGCCTCGATCGTCGTCGTCGGCGGAGGGCTCGCCGGCCTCGTCTGCGGTCAACGTCTCGTTCGCGCCGGTCACGACGTCGAAGTCTTCGAGGCGGGGGGCAAGGTCGGTGGCCGACTGCGTCCGATCGAGACCGAGCACGGGCTGCTCGAGCCTGCGGTCGGCGAGATCGGCTGGGGCGACGCGAACTGTCGCGCGCTCGTCGCGGGGCTCGGTCTCGAGCCCGCCGGCGACGCGTTCCTCGAACGAAAGCACGCGCTCGTCCTGGGCGGCCGGCTCCATCGCCCCCCGCCGCTCGGGCGCGCCGAGTTCCTCTTCCCGCGGCTGTCTCCGCGGATGGACCGACCGATCGATGCCGTGTTCCGGCGACCGCCGCGCTGGCGCGATCGCAAGCCGCTCGTGCGGGCGATCTGGGACTCCTTCGGCTCTCCGCGGCTCGATGCGCCGGACTCGGTCCGCGCCCTCGACGACACCCAATGGCAGCGCGCGTCGATCCGGGCCTTCGGGACGCGCTGGGTCACGACGCGCCTCGCGCCGGCACTCCTCGCGCGGACCGGCGTCGATCTCTCGGCCGAGTCGGCCTCGGTCGTGGTGCCGATGCTCGCGCGGTTGCTCGCGGGACGCGGTCGCTCGGTGCCCCTGGCCGGCGGCCTCGTCGCGCTCGTCGAGGCGCTGGCGGCGTCCCTGCGACTGCGTCTGGCCACCCGCGTCGAGGCGCTCGAGCCGACGGCGGAAGGCGTGCGCGTCCGGTACCGGTCGGGAGGACGATCCGGACGGGCACTCGCCGACGCGGCGGTGATCGCGCTTCCGCCGAGCGAGATCCTGCGGATCTGCCCGAAGCTCAGCCCCGCCGAGCGGGGCCACTTCGAATCGATCGAGCCGCGCCGCTCGATCGTGATCCATCGCCGGGTGAGCGATCCCGCCTGGCTGTTGCGCGGCCTGGCGGGCGTGACCTTCGTGCCCGGGGAGCTGCCCGAGATGCGCGACCTCCGGATCCTCGGGCCGCCGGCGGAGCCCTATTCGTCGGACCCCTTCTGGATCCGGATCTCCCTGGAGGTCGGGGCCGTGGACGACTACTGGACCCGCTCCGACACCGAGATCGTCCGCCAGGTCGACGCCTCGTTCCGCGGCTCTTCCCTCGGCGCGCTGCCGGAGGGGCCGTCCCGGGTCGAGCGACTGCCGGAGATCATCTCGGTCCAGGGTCGGGGGGCGCTCGCCCGCCGCGACCGGTTCAACGCGCGCACCGATCGCTCGCCGCGCCTCGTCTTCGCGACGAGCGCGCTCACGACGCCGGACCTCGAAGGCCGCGTGACCATCGGGATGCGCGCCGCCGCCGAAGCCATCGCCTCCCTCCACGCACCGATCGTCGATCCTTCCCAGGTCGCGGACGCCGCGGCGGTCGAGCCGGCCCCGGACGAAGCGGCCGCCGACCTCCCGGTCGAAGGCTGAGGGATGGGCGGGCCGGCCGGGTCACCGCGCTGTCTGCTCCACGCCGACATGGATGCGTTCTACGCGTCGGTCGAGCAGCGTGACCGCCCGGAGCTCCGTGGGCGGCCCATCGTCGTGGGTGGCGCGGGGAATCGCGGCGTGGTCGCGGCGGCGAGCTACGAGGCGCGCGAGTACGGCGTGCACTCGGCGATGCCCTCGGTCGAGGCCAAGCGGCTCTGCCCCGACCTCGTCTTCGTCTCCGGGGACATGAAGCGCTATGCCGCGGAGTCGCGCCGGATCTTCGAGATCTTTCGCGGCTATTCGCCGAGCGTCGAGGGCTTGTCCCTCGACGAGGCTTTCCTCGATCTCACCGGGACGGAGCGCCTGCTCGGCGCGCCCGCCGATGTCGGCGAGCGACTCCGGCGCGAGGTGCGCGAGAAGACGGCGCTTCCGATCTCGGTCGGGATCGGGCCGATCAAGATGGTCGCCAAGATCGCGAGCGGCGCCGCCAAGCCCGACGGGCTCCTCGAGGTTCCGCCCGATGCGGTCGGGCGGTTCCTGGAACCGCTTTCGGCGCGCAAGATCTGGGGCGTCGGGCCGGTCGCGGGCGAACGCCTCGAGGGCTTCGGCTACCGCACGATCGGGGATCTCGCGCGCGCCGATCCCGCGACCCTGCGCGCTCATCTCGGCGACTGGGGCGAGTCGATCGGCCGCCTCGCCCGCGGCGAGGACCTGCGCGAGGTCGAGCCCCATCGCGAGGCGGTCTCGCTCTCCGAGGAGAACACCTTCGATCGGGACGTCACGGATCGGAGCGTGCTCGAAGCGACGATCCTGACCCACGCCGAGAGCGTGGCGCGACGACTGCGGCGTCAGCATCTCTTCGCCCGGACCGTCGTACTCAAGTGGCGCCTCGCGCGTCGCACGAAAGAAGGGCCGCGGGGCTATCCCGCGCGTACGCGGCAGCTGACCCTCGCCGAGCCGACCGACGACGGCGAAGTCATCGCCCAGGTCGCGAAGTCGCTCCTCGACGATGCGCTCGCGGAGCCGGTCCGGTTGCTCGGCGTCGGGGTGTCCGGGCTCGTCGACGAGGGGGGCGGCGCGGCGCAACTCTCGCTCTTCGACTCGGCCGAAGGCGCCGGCGACGCGGATCCGCGCGTCATGCAGGCGACCCCCAAGAAGCGCCAGCTGAACCGGGCGCTGGACGCCCTTGCGGACAAGTTCGGGGACGACGTCGTCCGTCGCGCGAGTCAGGGGGACGCACGGCACGCGACGCTCTCCGGGCAGTGGAAGCGCGGCAGTCGGGACACGGATCGACCGGATGCGGAGAGGGACGGGGACGAGGGACGCTAGGCATCCCCACCGACTTCGACTAGCGTCGAGGTCTGGCAGGAGGTCTCCATGTCGTCCCAGAGCGTCGTCCTCAACCCCCGTCCCCTCGGCTTCTTCGGGTTCCTGCGCGAGCTGCGTCGCGCACGCCGCGTGGGGCCCGGACCAGAGACCGTGTTCCGACTGCTGCGCCCCTTCCATGGTCCGGAATTCGACCGGATCTACGAACGCTGCATGGCCGACCCGACTGCGCGTCGGCTCCTCGAGGAAGGCCGGAGCCTCCACCCCGTTCTGCTCGACTTCGCCGGGATGCGGGCCATGCCGGAGGCTTCGCTCGGTCGCGCCTACGTCGACTTCATGGAAGCCAACCAGATCGACATCGTCTCGTTCGCCGAGGCCAGCTTCAAGAACATGAAGCGCGAGGACTATGCGAACGACGCCGCGTGGGCGATGGCGAACCGGCTGCGCGACATCCACGAGATCGTCCACGTGATCTCGGGCTATGGGACCGACGTACTCGGCGAGATGTGTGAGCTCGTCTTCAACCTCGCCGAGGATCCGCGACCGAAGGCGGTCCGTTTCGTCGTCCGGATGAACCTGATCAAGTTCGAGCGCGCGGGGCATGCCCACGCCCGTGCGGCGATCGCCGAGGCCTATCAGCGGGGCAAGACGGCGGGTTCGCGGGTCGGCCAGGACTGGGCCGACATGCTCGACTGGGACCTCGACACGGTTCGTGCGCAGCTCGGAATCTCGCCGCCGACCGAGTACGCGCCGATCGACTTCGAGGAGTCCCCGCCCACCCCGTCGGTGATGCTCCGCGCGCTCCTGACGAAGGACGCCGACGCCGCGTGAGCCCGCGTGGGATGGGCGTGACGTTCGAGTGAGCGGGCACCGCTCGGCCCAGGTCGGGTACGTCCGGACCTTCTGAGCGGAAGCCGCGCGCCACGACGTGCAGATGAACCTGATCGCCCAGAGCTTCGTCGAGAAGTCGGAGTCTTTCCCTCCGGCGCTCACCGAGACCGCCGAATTCGAGCAGCTCCCCGCGAACGGCGTCCCGATCGGCCGGCTCGCGACCGGGCGCGATCGCGTGCTCTGCACTCTTTCCGGCGTCGGACGAGTGCGACTTCTTCGTCGGTCAGTCGATTCCGTTCAGCGGCGGACAGGCGCTGTCGTCCGCGTCATCCGGGGACGCCGTCCCCGTAGACGTTGATCGCGCGATTGAAGGGCGCTGCGTTCGCTTCGTCGTAGTCGGAGCGGGCGATCGGCTCCGCGTCGGAGAGGAGCGTGTGCGCCTCGTTCGTGAGATGCGCCCGGACCGTTTCCTTCGCGGCATCGTCGAGGCGCGCCCACTCGCGGCGGAGCTCCTCGAGGCACCAGACGCGATAGCGGGAGACCGGGAGCTGCTCGTAGTCGCAGCCCTGGATCGTGCTCTCGAAGTGCGAGGCGCCCGCCGCGAAGGCCTTCGCGTTGTCGCGCAGCTGGATCATGTGCGTCTCGCAGGCCTCTCGGACGAGCGTCGCGAGGGGTGCGTCGATGGCCTGGATGAGCGCCGCGCCCGCCGGATCCGGACTCGCCTCCCACATCCGCGCGACCCAGGTGAAGAGCTTCGGTGCGCGCTGGCGCATGAGCTCCGCGGGCGTCGGGTCCTGCGCGAAGTGGCGGAGCATCGGCCCGACGAATCCGAAGTCGGCGATGGTGCGTCGCTCGCCGAGCAGGAAGGGCCGCTCTTCGAGAATCGCTTCGAGCTGGTCGTAGGACGCCATCGCGGTTGCTTCCACGTGCCCGCGCGTCGCGTCGGTCACGCCGTCCCGCAGGACGAAGCCGCCATGCTGACGCTCGACCATCATCGCGCGGAGCTCGTCGCGCGGCGTCGGGACGCCGGCCAGCATCTCGTCGACGAGGTGTCCGCTCGCGTGATCCCGGTCCTGAAGGAAGCTCCAGCGGTAGTGCATCGCCGGCCGCCACAGCCACTCGTCCGCATGGTCCTCGAGGAGCAGCGCCACGAAACGGAGCGCCGGGTCCTCGGGAAAGATCGACGGCGTTCCCGTCTCGGCATACTCGGTTTCGAACCAGCGGAGGATCGGCGTCGTGTCCGAGGCCCAGCGTCCGTCTTCGAGGCGCAGGACGGGGCTCTGCACGGCCCCGGCGCCTTCCCGGATCAGGGCTTCGTGCGGCGCGTGCGGCAGCAGCGCGTAGGCGTGTCCCCGATAGCGGAGGTACGCCTCGAGCTTGCCCGCGTAGTAGGAGATCGTCGAGCCGTAGAGCGTGTGCATCGCGACAGCCTAGCGGCTCGCGAACGGGTTCAGCGCTCGTCCGTATCCCAACGATAGACGCGCATGGGCGGCACGTTCAGCAGCTCGAGCTGGACGCTGGCCTTGCCGAAGACGCGCTTGCCGAGCGTGTGGACGACGTCGCGGAACTGGTACGCGACGAAGCGGCCGCCGGGTGCGAGGCTCTCCTTGACGGAGTGGAGGATCGCGAGCCCGACCGCCTTCGGCATCGTCGAGAAGGGGATGCCCGAGAGCACCGCGTCGGGAGCGTCGAGGCCGTTCTTCTCGAGCGCCTCCGGGATCTCGGCCGCGCTGCCGTGATGGACGATCAGGCGCGGGTCGTCGATCGTCGAGCGGAGCAGCTCGCAGAAGCCCGGGTTGATCTCGATTGCGAGGAGCTTCGCGTCGGGAGCCATCGCCTGGAGCAGCGCCTTGGTCGTTCCGCCGGTGCCCGGGCCGAGTTCGACGACCACGTGGGCGCTCGCGATCTCGGCGGTCCGGGTGATCCGTCGCTCCATCCAGCGGGAGCTCGGAATGATCGAGCCGACTTCCTTCGGTCGATCGAGGAAGCCCTTGAGGAAGGCGATCGGGTGGTCGGGCTGGGGAATCAACGACTGGGGGGGCTCGGCCCGCTCGGACCGACGAATCTCGGGCAACGTTCTCTCCTCGTTCCTTCGTGACGAAGGAAAAAGTCGACTCGCAGTCTAGTCGTACAACCCGTCGATCTGCCAGCGCTTCGTCTTCCAATCGAAGGCCAGCCGGAGGACCGTGCCGTCGTCGAGTTCGACGTCGTAGTGGTCGACGGCGAAGTGTGCGGCCTCCGACCACCAATGGCCGGTCGTTCGCCACGGCCCCGCCGTCTTCACGATCTCCCCCTGTCCGAGTCGGCAGCGGAGATGGGCCGGGCGTCCGTTCACGAGGTGGACCTGGGCACGAACGGCGGGGCGAAGTGCCCGCATCGAGAGGCGGGGCCCCCGCCGCGGCGGCGCGGAACGCGCGGGGGTGGCCTCGGACCTCACCCGCCGTGCGGGGCGCGCGCGCTTCGGGGCCGCGACGCGCGCAGGCTTTCGGAAGGGCTTCAGCCCGAAGGCGTCCGGGCGATGGGTGTCGACGATCTCCGGGGCGCCGACGCGACCCTCGCCACAGATCGAGGCGAGCTCGGCGAGGGTCTGGTCGAGATCGCTCGGGCTCGGTCCGCGCGGCAGGAAGAGGTCGAGCTGCTCCCGACGAAGCGGGAGCCCTTCGCAGAGCAGCGTCACGCTCTCGATGGGCGCCATCGGCGGGGCGCGCTCGACGGTCAGCCGCAGCAGGCGCAGGAGGACCCGTTCGTCCTGGGAGGGCGTCGCGACGCCGATCCGTCGGCTCTGCCGCGCGCCGTTCTCGAGCTGGAGCCCGAGGCGGAGCTCGGTGCAGCCGAGACCGCGCAGGGCGAGGCGTTCCGTCATGCGCGAGACGAGCCCGCGCAGGACGAAGGTGAGCGGCTCGAGGGAAGCGATCGGGGCTTCGAGGTCCTGCCCCTCCTCGAGGGTCGTCGTCCGGGGCTCCGGAATCGGGGGCTCCTGCTCTTCGCCGCGCGCGCGGGCGACGAGTTCCAGCAGCTGGGGGCCGACCCGCGCGGCGAGGTCGCGGCGGGGCAGGCGCAGCAGCTCGCGGACCCGGCGTACACCGAACCGTGTCAGTGCCTCCGCCGTCCGGTCGTCGGGATCGAGGAGGTCGATCGGAAGCGGTTCGAGGAATGCGACCTCGCGCTCGTGGGGGAGGACGCGCGTGGTCGGGACTTCCGGGGTCTCCGGGGTCTCCGGGGTCTTCGAGGTCTCCGAGGTGTTGGAGGCGAGCCGGCGATGCATCGCCGCGAGCGCGAGGTGTCGCGCGGCGAGGCGGGAGACGCCGCGGGTCGAGGCGATCGCGACGAAGCCCGGGATCCCGGCGCGCTCCGCCCGGGCGTGGAAGACCGAGGCGAAGCTCGACTCGTCGCCGTGGAGCGCGGTGGTCCCGCTGGCATCGACGAAGACGACGCCTTCGGAGGCGAAGATCCCCGAGGCTCTCGGCGCCGCTTCGGCACGCGGCGCGAGCGAGAGGGCGACGTCGAGCAGCGCTTCCCGGGCCGTGCGTTCGAGAACGGGAGAAGCGACCCGGACCTCGATGTCGGGACACACGGCCCGGGCCTGGGGCAGCGTCTGCCCGGGACGGACGGCCTGCTGCGCGGCCCGCTCGGCGACGGCGACGATCTCCGCCCGGTTCCCGGGACCGCTCGTGATCACGAGCGGCCGTTCCCGGAGCTCGGGCTCCGCCCGCAGTGCGGCCTGGAGGGGGAGGTCGGGGACGAGGAGACAGCCGACGCGCACGCCTAACGATCTCCGAGCGGAGAGGAAGCGAACGTCGCGCGGAGGGCGACCTTCTCGCCGGTCGGCCGGCTGCGGTGTCGTCGCAGGACCGCCTCGGTCTCGATCGATTCGAGGAGGTGGGGAGGCTCGCTCCAGCCGACGCGACGCGGGCGCATCTCGAGGACGAGCTCGGCGCGGGAGCCCGTGGAAGGCGCGTCCGAGAGGGCGACGAGGGTCGTCCTCGTCCCCGCGGCGAGGCGTGCGAGGCGCAGCCAGGTCACGTCCTTCGGAGCGGGCCGGCCCTCCAGGCGGAAGAGATCGAAGACCACGAGCTCGAAGCCCTCGGTCCGCATCACGCGTTCGCACGCGCGCAGAGCCTCGTTCTCGTCCCGCGCCCGGACCCAGAGCAGGCGGTCCAGGGTCCCGTCCTCGTCGCCGCGGGCGCGGATCGTCTCCAGGGCCGAGTCGGGATCGAAGGCGTCCGCCAGGTCGATCCAGGCCGCGAGAACGCCGCTCGCGAGCGCTTCCGCGACCAGCGCCTGGGCGACGGCGGTCCGGCCGGAGCTGGGCGCGACGGCGGCTCGAGGGGCACCCGGAGAGACCTCCGTCGGGCCACAGATCTCCGACAGGCGCCCGATCGGGAAGCCGCCTCCGAGCAGCCGGTCCAGGGGCGCCACGCCGGTCGGCTGCCAGCGCGGGGCGTCGGCGACCGCGCGTGCGGAGCCTTTCTGGATCTGGGAGCCGAGGTCGACGAGCAGGGCCTCGAGGGCTTCGCTGCGTCGTTCGGGGAGTGCGTTCAGGCTTCGACGGGCGGACTCGACCGACGACTCGGTCGATCCCTCCCGATTTCCTTCTCCTCGCCTTCTCCCTCCCTGCCTCCTCCGACCCGGGGAGAGACCCTCCCGACCTGCCGCAGTGGCAGCGCCGGGGTGGAGGGGGGCGGCGGAAGAGAGAGGGTCGGCGGAAGAAAAGAAACGGGGCCTGGGGGCACTCCTTCTCCGATTCCGATCACGGGGGGAGCCTTCGGGACCTCTGACCCGTCCGACCGGGGAGTCGGAGGGCGCGGGGGGCATGGCGCTATTTTCGCTTCGTTTTCGCCCCCGTCAAGGCCAGCAGGTAGAAAGCCAAGGCCAGGAGGTAGAAAACCAAGGGGAATGCAAGGCGTGAACGGCGGTGCTCAGCCCTCCGCGATTCGGGTCCGCCCGTCCTCGATCGTGACGCGTCCTTCGGCGATCAGCCGGATCGCCTGGGGGACGAGCTCGCGCTCCTTCGCCTGGACCCGGGCGGCGAGGGTGTCCGGCGTGTCGTCGTCGCGGACCTCGACCGTGCCCTGGAGCAGGATCGGTCCCTCGTCGTACTCCTCGCTCGCGTAGTGGACGGTCGCCCCCGTCAGCTTCACGCCCTTCGCGAGGACGGCTTCGTGCACGTGATGACCGTAGAAGCCCTTGCCCGAGAAGGCGGGGACGAGCGCGGGGTGCACGTTCAGGCACTTGCCCTCGTAGCGTCCGCGCAGCTCGAAGATCGAGAGGAAGCCGAGCAGGCAGACGAGGTCCGGGTCGTAGGGCGCGAGCGCCTCGTGGAGCGCGTCGTTGAAGGCGGCCCCGTCCGCGTACTCCCGTCGCGGGACCGCGATCGCCGGCACGCCGCGGCGTTCCGCCCGCTCGAGGCCGAAGGCACTCTTCTTCGAGGACACGACGCAGACGACCTCGGCGGGGAGACCGGCGTCGATGTGTTCGAAGAGGTTCTCGAGGCTCGTGCCGCTGCCGGAGAGCAGGACGGCGAGCCGCAGCGGAGGCGTCGCAATTCCAGCCACGGTCACCACTCCAGACGACGGCGCCACGCTAGTCGAAGAGGTTGTGGTGGATCTCGCGGGAGGCGGGAGATCGGTTCAGCGTGAAGAGGTGGATTCCGGGCACGCCGTGCTCGATCAGCTCGCGGCACTGCTCCGTCGCCCAGCGCACACCGAGGGCATAGGTCGCCTCGTCGTCCCCGTCGACGCGGTCGAGCTCGGCGTTCAGCTCGTCCGGGAAGGACGTGTTGTTGACGCCGGCCATGCGCCGGATCCCCGAGACCGTCGCGATCGGCATGATGCCCGGGATGATCGGGCACTCGATCCCCGCCGCGCGCGCCGCCACCTCGAAGTCGAAGAACTTCTGGTTGTCGAGGAAGAGATTGCTGATCACGAACTCGCAGCCGGCGTCGACCTTGCTCTTCAGGTGGATCAGGTCGGTCGCCAGATCCGGCGCTTCGGGGTGGATTTCGGGGGAGCAGGCCCCGCCGATCGTGAAGCCGCCGCGCGCGGCGATGAACTCGACGAGCTCGTTCGCGTAGTCGAAGGCCTCCGGCGGATTCACGAAGTCCGGGTCGTCCTTCGGCGGGTCGCCGCGCAGGGCGAGGATGTTCCGGACCCCGCCCGCTTCGAGCTGGTCGAGGATCGCGGTGACCTGTTCCGGGCGGTAGCCGGTGCAGGGGAGGTGACACATCGTGACGAGGCCGATGTCACGGGTGATCTCGATCGTCAGATCGACGGTCTTCTCGCGGGTGGTGCCGCCGGCGCCCATCGTGACCGAGACGAAGCCCGGATCGAGCTGCTTCAGCTCCTCGATCGTCCGGAAGAGGGAGCGGTAGCCGGCGTCGGTCTTCGGAGGGAAGAACTCGTAGGAAAGGATCGGTCCGCTCGCAGTGGCGTAGATCTCGGTGATGCCCATCCGGGAACCGTAGCATCGCTCTCGCCCGCGGTTCGCCGACCGTTGACGCCCCGCGCCCCACCGGCGAGACTGCCGCCCCTCGCGACGGTCCCGTCGCCGCTTCCCAGCCCATCCGATCGCCCTGGAGCCCCGCCCATGTCCGTTCTCGTCACCGGATCCGTCGCCGTCGATCACATCATGGTCTTCGAGGACCATTTCCGGAACCACTTCGTGAGCGACAAGCTCGAGAAGCTGAACGTCGCCTTCCACGTCCCCGAGATGACGAAGAAGTTTGGCGGGACCGGCGGGAACATCGCCTACAACCTGGCGCGGCTCGGAATCGATCCGTTGCTGCTCGCCGCGGTCGGTCCCGACCTCGGCGCCTACGGCGACTGGATGGATCGGAGCGGCGTGCGCCGCGACCACCTCTACGTGATCGAGGACGAGTACTGCTCGGCGTGCTTCATCACGACGGATGCCGGGAACAACCAGCTGATCTCGTTCCATCCCGGCGCGATGGATCGCGCGCACGAGAAGAAGATCGCGGACGTCGACGAGGACTTCTCGGTCGGCATCGTCTCGCCCAACGGTCGGCAGGCCATGATCGACTACGCGCGGGACCTGAAGGCCGCCGGCAAGCTCACGGTCGTCGATCCGGGGCAGGGCCTGCCGATCCTCGACGAGGACGACCTGATCACGGCGCTCTCCGGGGCCGCGGTCTACATCGTGAACGAGTACGAATGGGAGCTCACCCGCGAGAAGACGGGCCTCGACGAGGACGGTGTCGCGGAGAAGGTCGGCGCGCTGATCGTGACCCGGGGCGAGGACGGATCGCTGCTCCGCAAGGGCGGCCTCGACTGCGGGATCGTCGTCGAGAACGAACGGACGGAGATCGCGCCGGTCAAGGCGGCCGAGGTCGTCGACCCGACGGGCTGCGGCGACGCGTATCGCGCCGGCCTCCTCTACGGGATCGCGAACGGGCTCTCCCTCGAGACGGGCACCCGCCTCGGCAGCCTGATGGGCGCGCTCAAGGTCGCGCGCAGCGGGCCGCAGGGGATCGAGCTCGACCTCGCCGGGATCCGGAGCGAGTACCGGAGCGTCTTCGGCGAGGACTTCTGATTCGCTCTCCTCTCGCTCCTCTATTCGCTCTTCCGCGGGATAGGGTCCGGGCATGGCCGAGGACGGATTCGACGTCGTCGTGATCGGAGCCGGGGTGGTCGGCCTCGCGATCGCCGCGCGCCTCGCCTCGGAAAGGCGGTCGGTCCTCGTCCTCGAACGGGAGACCGGGATCGCGCGCGGGGTCACGAGTCGCAACAGCGAAGTGATCCACGCGGGGATCTACTATCCGGCAGAGAGCCTCAAGGCCTTGTCCTGCGTGGAGGGGCGTGAACGGCTCTACGCGTGGTGCGAATCGCGCCGCGTCGATCACCGCCGGACGGAGAAGCTGATCGTCGCGACGGCGCCCGCCGAGGTTCCCACCCTCGAGTCGCTCCTCGACAAGGGACGCACCAACGGCGTCGTCGGCCTCGAGCTGATCGACGCGTCCGCGTGTCGGGCGCTCGAGCCGAGCGTGCGCGCCCATGCGGCGATCCGCTCGCCGGTGACCGGGATCGTGGACGCGCACGGGTTCTGCGCGAGTCTGCTCGCCGAGGCGGAGGCGAAGGGCGCGATCCTCGCCGTGGCGAAGAACGTCGTCGGCCTCGCGCGAGGGTCGGCGGGCTGGCGAGTCGAGGTCCGAGCCGAGGGCGAGCCGAGCGTGGAGACGATTTCCGCGGGGAGCGTCGTCGACGCCGCAGGTCTCGACGCGGATCGGGTCGCCGCGCTCGCCGGTATCGACCTCGATGCCCACCGACTCCGGCAGCATCCCTGCAAGGGGGACTACTTCGTCCTCGGACCGGGCAAGGCCGTCTCCACCTCGCGGCTGATCTATCCGGTCCCGCAGCAGGCCGGCCTCGGGATCCATCTCACCCTCGACCTCGCGGGGCGGCCTCGCTTCGGGCCGGACGCGACCTATGTCGAGAGCCGGGACGACTTCGAGGTCGAAGCGACGAAGGCGCCGCGCTTTCGAGAGGCGGTCGCGCGCTACCTGCCGGACCTCGCCGACGCGACGCTCTCGCCGGACTACGCCGGCATTCGTCCCAAGCTGGCGGGCCCGGGGGAGGCGTTTCGCGACTTCGTGGTCGAGGAAGGCAGCGACTGGGGCGCCCCGGGATTCATCGGATGTCTGGGGATCGAGTCCCCGGGACTCACGGCCGCGCTCGCGCTCGCCGAGCGCGTGGCCGGCCTGCTCTCCGCTTGACGGCCTCGAGACGGGACCGTCCCGCTTCGACGCTCATTCCGTGCCGGCGGTCGGCCGATCCGGTCACCATGACGTCCGACGCCAGGGAATCCATTGTTCGACGGGCGCTCGGCGCCGACTTCGAGAAGCTCCATCCCGAGCTCCGAAAGCGACATGCGTTCGCGAGCGCCGACGGGGTCTACTCGGTCGGGACCGGAGTGATGGACCGGATCTGGACGGGGTCGATTATCTTCAGGCCCTTCCTGCTGATCGGTTCGATGCGGAACATCATGTTCCCCGAGAGCGGCGAGAACGTTCCGTTTCGGATCGAGTGTTGGGCCTACCGAGATCGATTCGATCGCGAGACGATCTCGCTCAACCGGAGCTATGGCCTGCGACGGGCCCGGCGCTTCGACGAGTACGTGGTCGACGTCCCCGATTCGCCCTCGCTGATCATCTACGTCGGCAGCCACCAGCACCTCGCCGTCGACATCGCGGTGTCCTCGAGCGAGCGAGGTGGAATCGAGTTCAGGACCGGGCGACAACGCTTGATGCTCGGGCCCTTCCGGCTTCCCTTTCCCCTCTTCGCCTCGGCGGAGGCCGTCGTCCACGAGTGGTACGACGAAGAGGCCGCCGAGTTCCGGATCGATGGGCGCGTCCGGAATCGTCTCTTCGGTGACGTGTTCGGAGCGGTGGGTCGATTCCAGGCCTCGGTCGAGGCGATTCCTGCGGAAGGCGTCCCGGCGCGGATTCGACCCGTGCGTGAGGAAGCGCGCTGGTAGGGGATCTCGCTCTACGAGCGGATCGGACGCCCCGCTCGGCGTCTAGCCCTCCAGCCAGAGCACCGAACAGCCCATGTTGTCGCCGGCCTTCTGGCTCCGGTGGGCGTGCATCGCGGTCTCGACGACCGTGCGGCAGGTGTCGACGGCGCATCGATCGGCCGGTGCCTCCAGGGCGACGTGGCCGACCGCCGTCTGCACCGCCGAGGCCGGGTCGGCGACGCCGATCCCCGGCTCCGAGAGGCCGTCGGTCGCGAGCACGACCGCGCGCAGGTCGGAGAGGCTTCGCATTCCGATCTTCGCGTACTGGTCGAGGAGCTCCGGACGGGCTTCCTCGTACCCGAGGAAGGGCGTGAACTTCCAGGACGGGTCGCGGCCGCCGAGCTCGATCGCGTAGCCGCTGTCGACGGCGAAGAGGTGGCTGTCGCCGACGGAAAGGTGGAGCAGGAGATCGTCCTGCGGCCGGACGAGGGCGGCGACGAAGGTCGTCGGGGCCGGCGGGAGCTGGTTGCGACCGGCGACTTCGAGGATC
This sequence comes from bacterium, assembly GCA_024742285.1. Classification (NCBI taxonomy): domain Bacteria; species bacterium. The sequence continues at coordinate 66,502 of JANSYR010000018.1, forward strand.
GCGCGGTTGGCGGCCATCAGCGCTTCGATGCCCTGTTCGCGCCAGGCGGCTTCCCCGACCGCCGGAGACGAGCCGCTCGTCCATGCGGACGCGAAGCGTTCGAGCAGGATCTCGACCGCCGCCTCCGAGCCGAGCTCGCCGTGGTGTCCGTCCGCCGCGATCGCGAGGCTCCCGCCTTCACCGAGCGCGAAGGCGACGCAGTCCTCGTTCGGATCGGTATGCGAGTAGGTCTTACGCGCGCCGCCGCGCGAGAGCGCAACGGCGGCGCGGGGCAAGCCTTCGAGCTCGAGTCGGCCGATCTGTTGATGGTCGCGTCCACGAAGGAAGGCGGTCTGCATGGTGGGGGTCGGCTCTCTCGAATCCATGTCGGTCGTGAGGAAGTCGGTTGCGAGCGAGGTAGTCGGTCGTGAGGAAGTCGGTTGCGAGGAAGTCGGTTGCGAGAAAGCGGCGCGAGGCCACGATGAACCGATCGGATCAGAGGCGTTCCTCTCGGGTCCATCGGGAGATTACCCCCGATGACGTCGATTGGGATCGCGCGACGCGGGATGCATCGGATATGTTGCGTCCACCGCCGCGCCGCCTCCCTCGCGCGCCGGATCGAGGAGCATCCCATGGGTGGCTCGAGCGACGCCGGAGTCGAGCTCGCTTTCGCGATTGCCCACGAGGTCGGCAACCACCTCGGCGGTATCCGTCTCCAGGCGCACATGCTCGACGACGAGCTCGGCGCGCGGGAGATGGCCGAGGCGTCGGTGCTGATCGACGCATTGGCGGGGCGATCCGGGCCGCTCCTCGCGTTGCTCCGGCCGCTGCTCTCCGACGATTGGCGCAGGGCAGGGGGAGACTCCTGGGCCGGCGTACTCGGTCGTGTGGCACGGCAGATCGAGGCCGAGGGGACGCGTGGCGTTCGTTTCGAAGTCGCGGGTGTCCTCGAGACCGAGGTGGCTGCTCCGGACTTCGACTGGGTCCACCCGCTCCTGATCGCCCTCGTCGAGTCGACCCTCGCCCACGTCGCGGATCGCGGCGCCGACGCGAGCGTTCGACTCGAGCTCGTCACCGAGGGGGACGGCGTCCGGCTGGACCTCGTCGACGATGGGGCGGTCGAGGATCTGTCGGCAGCCGCTGCACGACGAGGACGTCCGCTCGCGGTTGCGATCGCGCGCGAGCTCGTCGGTCGCAGCGGCGGTCGCGTCGAGACCGACACGAGTGAAGCGAGCACGCGCGTCGGCATCCATTTCTGAACCCGCCTGCGGCGGATCAGGCGGCGAGCGAGGTCCGGGCGGGCTTCTGCCTGGGGTGGACGACGCTCGTCGGGGGCTCGCGGATGTCCCAGACGAGGCCGACGGCCTGGAAGGCGCGCAGCACGTAGTAGGTGACGTCGATCTCCCACCAGAAGAAGCCCTGGCGTGCGGAGGCCATGTAGTGGTGGTGGTTGTTGTGCCAGCCCTCGCCGAGGGTGAGCAGCGCGAGCCAGAGGTTGTTGCGCGAGTCGTCGCCGGTCTCGTAGCGCTGACTGCCCCAGCGGTGGGCCAGCGAGTTGATCGTGTACGTCGAGTGCCAGAGCAGCACCGTCGAGACGCAGAAGCCCCAGACGAGTCCGGCAAGGCCGTCGATCGCATAACAGAGGAGCGCGAGGGAGATCGGCACGACGATGTGCCAGCGGTTCAGCCAGACGAGCTCCGGGTAGGCGCCGAAGTCGCGGATGCGATCGAGCTCGGTTTCCTCGAACTCCCCCGAGAAGATCCAACCCTGGTGGGACCACCAGAAGCCCTTGCGCGGGGAGTGGAGGTCGCCCTCCTGATCGGAGTACCGGTGGTGGCGGCGATGGCCGCCGGCCCACCACAGGGGTCCTTTCTGGACGGCGGCGCAGCCGAGAACGGCCAGGCCGAACTGGAAGGCGCGGCTCGTCTTGAAGGTCTTGTGTGCGAAGTACCGGTGGTAGCCGGCGGTGATCCCGAAGAGGCGTGCCCAGAAGAGGCCCAGGCAGAGGGCGATCTCGAAGGCGCCGACGCCGGTGTAGAGCGCGACCAGACAGCCGGCGTGGATCGTCCAGTACACCATCGACGGGATGGCACCGAGTCGGCTCCAGAGGCCCTCGGTCTCGACGTCGCCTTCGGGGCGCGGCGGGGCCTGCGGCGCGCTGCGCTTCTGCTCTTCATCGGAGATCGGGATCGAGGCGATCGCGGATTCGCTCACGGAAGCTCCTTCGGGGGCGAGCAGAACCTACGAATCCCATCGGGCGACAGCATCGCGGAGAGGGTGAAAGTTCCGTCAAAACGGGCTTTCCCGAGGCTTTACGCTACTTTGCCGCCGCCTCGACCGGGGGGACGAGGCCCACCCCGAAAACACTTCGCGCGCGACTCCGAGTCGATTCCCGTCCGAGCGGCGGCATCGACGAGCTTCGCCTTCGACCGCCTCCGACTCGGCCGCGCGTCCATCGCCCACGGCTCGCGCCCCCGCACGGGGCGCGTGCACCCTGCGAGATCCAACCATCATGTCCGAGTCCGGTGTCCGAGAGGACCTGCGCAACGTCGCGATCATCGCCCACGTCGACCACGGCAAGACGACCCTCGTCGACGGCCTGCTGAAGGCCTGTGGCGCCTTTCGCGAGAACGAGTCCGTCGAAGACCGGGTCATGGACTCGGGCGACATCGAGAAAGAGCGCGGGATCACGATCCAGAGCAAGAGTACCGCCGTCGTCTACGAGGGTGTGCGCATCCAGCTCGTCGACACCCCCGGCCACGCCGATTTCGGGGGCGAGGTCGAGCGCGTGCTCGGAATGGCGGATGCGGCGTTGCTCCTGTGCGACGCGTACGAAGGCGTCATGCCGCAGACGCGCTTCGTGCTCCGCAAGGCCCTCGACCACGGGCTTCGACCGATTCTGGTCGTGAACAAGATCGACAAGCCAGAGGAACGCGCCGAGCAGGTGGTCGACGAGGTCTTCGACCTGCTCGTCGAGCTCGGGGCCGACGACACGCAGCTCGAGTTTCCGGTCGTCTACGCCTCCGCCAAGCAGGGACTCGCGACGACCGAGTACGGTGGCGAGATGAAGGACCTCGTCCCCGTGCTCGAGACGATCCTCGAGCACGCCCCGCCGCCGAAGGTCGACGAGACCGCCCCGCTCCAGTTCCAGGCCGTGACCCTCGGCTACGACTCGTTCGTCGGCCGTCTCGTGATCGGTCGCGTGGTGCGCGGGAAGATGAAGCGCGGTGCGCCGGTGGTTCGCGTGGGCGAAGAAGGCGTCCTGGACAATTTCCGGATCACCAAGCTCTTCGGCACGCTGGGCACCGACCGCGTCGAGATCGAGGAAGCCCGCGCGGGCGACATCGTGATCGTCGCCGGCGTCGACTCCATCCAGGTCGGCGACACCGTCTGCGAGCCGAACCAGATCGACGCGCTGCCGCGGATCGCGATCGACCCGCCGACGATCCGGGTGAGCCTCTCGGTCAACAACTCGCCCTTCGCCGGGCGAGACGGCAAGTACGTCACGAGCCGACAGATCGGCGAGCGCCTCGAACGGGAGGGCATGTCGAACATCTCGATCGTGATCGAGCGGACCGACAAGCAGGACACGTTCGCGGTCTCGGGCCGTGGCGAGCTCCAGCTCGCGGTCCTGATCGAGACGCTCCGTCGCGAGGGCTACGAGTTCGCGGTCTCGCGTCCCGAGATCATCGTCCAGGAAGTCGCCGGCAAGCAGTGCGAACCCGTCGAGGAGGTGGTGGCCGATGTGCCCGAGACCGCCGCCGGCTCGGTCATGGAGAAGCTCGCCCAGCGCAAGGGCCGCATGGATACGATGGAGCACCACGGCGATCGTGTGCAGATGCGCTTCATCGTCCCCAGTCGCGGCCTCTTCGGCTATCGCGGCGAGTTCCTGACGGACACCCGAGGCGAAGGCATCCTCTACCGAACGGTCCAGGGATTCGAGCCCTTCGCCGGCGACCTGCCGGGCCGGAACGTCGGCCCGGTCGTCTGCACGGACCTGGGCAGGACGACGCCCCACGCGATCTTCAAGATCCAGGAGCGGGCGACGCTCTTCGTGCCGCCGGGCGTCGACGTCTACGAGGGCCAGATCGTCGGCGAGAGCCGCCGCGCCGGCGACCTCAACGTGAACCTCACGAAGGCGAAGAAGCTCGACAACATGCGCGCCTCCGGTCGCGACGAGAACGTGATCATCACGCCGCACAAGAAGCTCACGATCGAAGAGGCCCTCGGCTGGATCGAGGACGACGAGCTCCTCGAAGTCACGCCGGTCGATCTCCGCCTTCGAAAGAAGGTGCTCTCCCAGAGCTTCCGGAAGCGCTGAGGCGAAGCGGCCCGGGCTGGTCGTCCGACGACCGGAGCGCCGTCGCGAGGGCCGGAGGAGATCCGTCTCGGTGACGATCGCCTCGAGGCGCTCGGCGTCGTCGAGGATCGGCAGGCACCCGAAGCGTCCCTGCAGCATCCGGGAGACCGCTTCCTCGAGCGGCGCCTCGGGCGCCGGCGTGCTCTCGGGTCGCCCGCCGAGCGCCGGTCGTCCGTGCCTTGACCCCGGCCCGCGCCCGCGATTCACTCCGGGCCCCGGAGCCCCATTGGACACGCACCTCCTCGAGCTGACCGACGACGAACGCAAGCGCTACGAAGAAGACGGCTTCTTCGCGCGCGCTTCCGTGTTCGGTCCCGAGGATCTCGAGCGGCTCCGGGCGGCGGCCGAGCGCGTCGCCGCGAGCGCGAAGCGGGCGGCTCTCGCCAAGGCCGAGGCGGTCGAGCGCGCCGAGGCGTCCGAGGGCGACGACTATCGGATCGACGGCAACCGCTACGTCGAGGCCGCCGATGCGACGGTGCAGTACGAGCACGACGAAGGCAGCGAAACGATCCGCGTGATCGAGCCCTTCCACCACCTCGACCCGGTCTTCGAGACCCTCGTCGAGGATCCCCGGCTCGTCGTACCGCTCTGCGGCGTGCTCGACGCGGATCGGATCGCGCTCTGGACCGACAAGCTCAACCTGAAGCGTCCGCGCGAGGGCTCGGGCTTCCGCTGGCACCAGGACTCACCGTACTGGAGCCACGTCTGCTCCCACTGCGACCAGCTTCCGAACGTGATGATCACCCTCGACGACGCGGATCGGGGCAACGGCTGCTTTCGCGTGATCCGCGGGAGCCACGCGAAGGGCTTCCTGCCCGGCATCCACGACGGCACCGCCCTCGGCCCGCTCTTCACGGATCCCGAGGTCTTCGACGAGCGCGACGAGTGGCTCGCGGAGCTGCCGGCGGGCAGCCTCGTCGTGTTCAGCGCCCACACCGTCCACGGCAGCCAGCCGAACGAGTCCGACCGCGCGCGGCGCGCGATCGTCCTCACCTACCAGCCGGCGGACGAGTCGATGTTCAAGCTCGAGGGCGTGAAGAACTTCGAGAAGCCTGCCGCGCGCACCTGAGCGGGACGCGCGGCCCCTGACTCAGAGCAGCTTCCGGAGGTCCTTGAGGCCGGTCTTGATCTCATCGACGAGGAGCTCGGCGGCCTCGCCGATGTCTTCCAACGCCTCCGCGCCTTCGCGCCCGAGCCGTTGGAGATGGGCCTCGAGCTTCTGCCACTTCTGCTCCGCCTCGTGCCAGGCGTCCTCGGCGTCCTTCTTGCCGAGGTCGAGCTGTACGCGCAGCTCGTCGCGTTTCGTCTTGAGGTCTTCGAACTCCTGCTGAAGGCGTTCACCGAGATCCGACATGCTTCGCTCCTTTCGTCGCGGGACCCAGGGGCCTTCGCGTGGTCGCAGCATCGTTCCGGTCGGGCGGGCGTCAAGGGCCGTGCGATGGATCTTTCCCGGTGCCGAGGCGCTAGCCGCCGTCGATCTCGCGTCCGTGGAGCGGCTGCACCGGCCGCGCGTTGCCGCCCTCGAGGACGAGCAGGCGGACCACCTGCTCGGGCGAGACCGTCGGGTGCTCCGAGAGGATCAGCCACTGGATGCCTTCGTCGTAGGGCGCGGTCGTGAGCGATCCCTCGTAGGAGTAGAAGTGCGTCTCGTCGGGGAACAGCTTCGAGACGTCGAGATGGCCCTCCAGGTCGACGCGGCCGATGTCGCGCGGGGCGTCCTGCAGGATGCGCTCGAGGAACGGGTTCGGCGGGCCGACGTCGAAGAGGAGGCCGAGGACGAGCGCACGGCCCTCGCCGTCGTGGTGAACCAGATGGAGTTCGACCGGGAAGCGGCGGTGGGCGATCAGGTGCTCGGACGGCGTGTGGAAATGGAGCTGCTCGAGGGCGTAGTGGCGGCCGTCGAACTCGACCTCGCTCCCCGGGTCGTACTGCATCTCGATCGTGTGATCACGGTGGATCAGGTGCTCCGCCGTGTCGGCGTAGTGGATCGCGATCTCGTGCTGCTTCGCGCTCTTCGGGGGCGTCGCAGGCAGATCGATCGGAGACTGGAGATGGATCCCGTCTCGCGGCTCGATCGTCGCGGCGGCGAAGAGCGTCTCTTCGGCGAGGCTCGGGGTCGCGAGCGCCGCGCAGGAGAGGGCGAGGGCGGGGAAGAGCCGGCCGGGACGCGGCAGGCGGTGGCTTCGAGTCGGATTCGGCATGGATGGACTCCGGCGCGCGGACCCGGCGACTTGCATGGGCGCTCGCGCGACAGGCGCATCGCGACGGCATGAGCCGCACGCGAGCGAGGTCGTTCTGGGCGTGTTCCTGGCTGGGTGGGGCTCGCCGATCAGGCGAGGGGCGGGGCGCGCGGGATCATCCGTCGCAGGTGGCGACGGTCGATCAGGGTGCACACGCGGGCGAGGAGACTCGTCGCGCGGACGCGGACCAGGCGCTCGCTGAGACTCCGGTCGACGTGGCCGTCGTCCTCGAGCTCGACTTCGAACTTCTCGGTCTCGTCGTCCTCGGCGAGGACGTTCTCGGGCAGGTCGCTCGTCGCCTCGTCGGCGGCGAAGACCGGCGCGGCGAAGGCCAGCGAGAGCAGGAGGATCAGCCCGACCAGCAGCGGACGATCGGTGCGGAACCGTCTCTCGTCTCTCTGCATCCTCGTCTCCTGCCTCGACCCGCCCCGGCCCTAGAGGTCCCGGAGCGACGCCTTCGCGAACTCCGCCTGGAGCTCGTCGTATTCGCGCGCGACCGGGAATTGCGGGAACTCGTCGATCACGTTCTGCGGCGGTCGGAAGAGGATCCCGGCCTCCGCTTCGGAGAGCATCGTCGTGTCGTTGTACGAGTCGCCGGTCGCGATGCAGCGGAACTTGAGCGAGTGGAAGGCCTTCACCGAGGCCCGCTTGGGGTCGGGCTGGCGGATCAAGTAGTTCGTGATCATCCCCTCGCCGTCGATCTCGAGCTTGTGGCAGAGGATCGTCGGCCAGCCGAGCTTGCGCATGAAGGGCTCGGCGAACTCGTAGAACGTGTCCGAGAGGATCACGACCTGGAAGCGCTCGCGCAGCCAGTCGAGGGCCTCGGCGGCACCGGGAAGGGGATCCATCCCGTCGATCACTTCCTGGATGTCGCCGATCCCGAGCTTGTGCTCGCGCAGGATCTCGAGTCGCTGGGTCATCAGCTCGTCGTAGTCCGGGATGTCGCGGGTCGTCGCCTTCAACGCGTCGATTCCCGTTCGCTCGGCGAAGTTGATCCAGACTTCGGGGATCAGGACCCCTTCGAGATCGAGGCAGGCGATTTCCATGGGCCGGGTTTTAGCAAGCCGCTGGGGATTGCGCTTGAAAAACGCCGCCGGCCAACCGATTCGGTACGCTCGGCGTCGCGCCTCCCCCCGGCTGCGTTCCTGCCGCAACGATCCGTGGCAGATCGCCCCGTGCCTCGGCCGCGGCCGACCGGACGGACTGGAGAGAGGGAGAACGCTTGGACCCGATCGAAGCCCTGCTGCTCGGCCTCGCCCAGGGACTGACCGAGTTCTTTCCGGTCTCGAGCTCCGGACACCTGGCGATGCTGCAGGCCCTCTTCGGGGGGCGCGAGTCCGGCGGGCTGCTCTTCGAGGTCGGGGTCCACGTCGCGACCCTCTTCGCGATCGCGTTCTTCTATCGCGCCCGGATCGCGGAGCTCCTCCGCGGGTTCTTCGCGCGGGAGCGGGAGACCCTCGAGTACGTGGGGAAGCTGGCGGTCGGGACCGTGCCCGCCGTCGTCGTCGGACTCGGCGCGAAGGACTTCATCGATGCGCAGTTCTCGAACCCGTCGAGGGTCGGGGGGCTGCTCCTCACCACCGGCGTGATCGTGATGAGTACCCGCTGGACGGCGCCGAAGGCGACCGCGGAGGTCCCGTCCTGGGGAGCGGCGCTCCTGATCGGGTGCGCGCAAGCCTTCGCGATCCTGCCCGGGATCTCGCGCAGCGGCTCGACCGTCGCGATGGCGCTGCTGCTCGGCGTGGCTCCGCTCGCCGCCGCCGAGTTCGCGTTCCTGCTCGGGATCATCGCGATCGCCGGGGCGGCGGTCCTGATGCTCCCGGACCTCCAGAGCGCGGACCTCAGGGCCATGACGGATCTCGCGATCGGCGGTGCCGCGGCGCTCGCGTCGGGCCTCGTCGCGATCTGGCTCTTCGTGCGGATGCTCGATCGGAGCCTCTTCCACCACTGGGCCTGGTACTGCTGGGGGGTCGGCGGGGCGTTCGTGCTCTGGTCGCTCGGCTAGACCGGCCGCCTAGCGTCCCAGATACCGCGATTCCGAGGGCCGTCCCTCGGTCGGGAGTCCGGCGTCCCAGGCGGGCTCCCCGCCGAACTCATCCACCAGCCAGTCGATCATCGCGCGCACCTTCGGCGAGAGATGCCGGCTCTCCGGATAGACGGTGTAGACCGCGCTCGTGCGCGTGGTCTCCTCGGGCAGCACCGGGACCAGTCGTCCCGCCCGGATGTCGTCGGCGGTCAAGAACGTCGGCAGGTAGACGAGCCCGAGATTCGCGAGCGCCGCGTTGCGGAGAGCATCGCCGTTGTCGGCGTAGAACGTGCCGCGCGTCTCGATCCGGCGGCCGTTCCGGAAGGCCCAGGTCTCGCTCGGGCCGTGGTAGCCCATGCAGTTGTGGTGGGCGAGATCGTCGGGGCGCTCGATCGGCGCCGCGTTCTCGAGGTAGGTCGGAGAGGCGACGATCAGGCCGCGCATGGGGCAGACCTCGCGGAGGACGTAGCTCGGGGTCCGCGGGCGGCCGATCCGGATCGAGAGGTCGATCCGTTCGTGGACGAGATCGACGCTCCGGTCGGTCAGCTCGAACTCGACCTGGACGGCGGGGTAGCGAGCGAGGAAGCCCTCGAGCCGGGGCGCGACGACCATGTGCCCGAAGGACATGGGGGCGGCCAGGCGGATCACGCCGGAAGGCGCCGCCTCGAGGCGGCGGATCGAGAGCTCGGCGGCCTCGGCCTCCTCGCCGACGCGCTGGCAGTGGGCGAAGAAGATCTCGCCCACCTCGGTCAGGCTCATCGTCCGCGTCGTGCGCCGCAGGAGCTGGGCTCCCAGACGGGCCTCGAGACCCGAGATCTCCCGGCTGACGGAGGCCTTCGAGAGACCGAGACGGCGCGCGGCGGCCGTGAAGCTGCCTTCCTCGACGACGCTCGAAAACACGAGCATGGCCGCGACGTTGGCGACGGGGTTGCGTTCGATCACATTGTTGCTCAAGGGAAACAACCTTGTTCGAAAGGGCGCATTGTCTCGGGTGAAGACTAGGCCGAAATTCTTCCCCACGCGCCCCTTGATTCAAGGGGACCCCAATGAACCTCCAAAGCGAAATCCGATTCGCCTCCTATCCGGGCATCCGCCCGCCGCGCCTCCCGAAGCGCAGCCGAGCCCGGATCCGCCTCGCGACCGTCGCCCTCGTGGTCGGTCTGCTCGCGAGCCTCGCCAGCGCGGCCTCCGCCGGCGATTCGCTCTGCCCGATGGCGGAGACGCCCCACGCAGAGCCCGGCGCGCTCTTCGAGACGATCGAAGCCGCCGCCGTCGACGCGCTGGCCCACGCCCACCACACGGCGCGGCCCGGCGACCGCGGGCGACTCCTGCTCGGAACGATCTACCGCGTGGGGGAGGCCTACGCCTACAGCCCGCCGATCCGCTCGGACGGCACGGTCTGGTCGTCGCGTCCGCCGGTCCTGCGCTTCGCGCTCCGCCCGGCCGACGTCGCCAGCTACGTGCTCCATCCGCGCTCCGGCTCGACCCGGATCGACCGCGCCAACGAGGCGCCGAACGCCAGCGAGCGTCGCGTCGTCGACGTGCTCGATCCACAGGAACGTCCGCTCTTCGTGCTGACGCCGAGCCGGCGAGTCGTCCGCTACGGAGACCGGGTCACGACCGAGGTTGCGATCCGACCGGTCGAGCCGGTCCTGGTCGCCGCGGCGCGTTAGTCGAAGCGACGTAGCGGAGCCGATCGTGCGGATTCCCCCTGACCGGCTGTTTACCCGGTCGGGGGGTGTTCCGGCCTGCCTGGATGGCGGTCTTCGTCTCGTAAGGCGGGAAAACAGTGCCACGAGCGGCCGATCCTGGTCACTTCCTGGGGAGCGTTCCACCCCAGGAGACCGAGTCGACGTGCGAGTGATCCCCTCCCGCAGCCGAGCCAGGCTGCCGAGTACTCGATCCGCTTCCGGACGAACCGGTCGAGGGTGGAGCAGGACCGCTCTGCTCCCTGCCGTTCTCGTTGGACTGCTCATTTCGTCGGTCGCTTCGGCGCAGATTTCGAACGTCTCGTTCGCGATCAATACAGATCCCGCAGGTTCGGCTCCGCCCGAAACGGAGCTCGGCTCTCACAATGAGCATCTGTCTGGACTGGCCCCTCCCGTGTCCTACCAGAACCTGCTGACGTCGACGAACGGCTCCGGTGCCTTCATCAGCGGGTCGATCGACGCCTTCGCGGGGCTCTCGAGCGCGGGTGGCACCGGCAGTGCCAACCTGACCAACTCTGGACCGAGCTCCTACGAGTTCTACTCCGGCCTGTCGATCTTCGATTTCCTGGTTACGCCGACGGAGGACACCCTCACCCGTCTCCGGGGCAGCCTCGAGGTCTCAGGAGGGACGGGGGATCCGATCCACGGCAATCGACAGGTCGCTCGATACCAGGTTCACCAGGTCATCGTTCCCGACGTCTTCGAGACGCTCGTCGAGGAGCAGGAGATCACGGTTCCCGGCCAGCTCGCCTTCGATCGGCAGGTCTTCATGCAGGCCGGAAACACCTACAAGGTGACCGGCTACGCGTGGGTGTTCGCGGGGGCTCTCGTCAACTCGTTCGCGACCCACGCGACTGCGAGCTGGGACCTCACGTTCTCGGTGGTCCCCGAACCGTCGACGGCCCTCCTGCTCGGGCTCGGACTCGTTGCGCTGTCGAGCCGGCGACCTTCGGCGGGCGCGCGAATCCGCTGAGCGGAGTACTGGATCACCGGGGCAGGGCCAGTACTCTCGTGTGCATGCCTGCAAAGTCGAGCCCGAACGGAGGAACGGCCCCGCTCATCCGAGCGGGGGCCTTCATTCGTTAGGAGCAGGTCGGCGGCGGCCTCGACTCGTGGCGACGACCGCAACGATCGTGATCCACAGGGCGTGCCCGACCCGGGGCTCCGGTACGGTCAGCACGCCGTAGCCGTTCGCGTCCGCGCCCGTTCCGAGCGTCGGCCCGGTGCACGAGAGGGACGCCCAGGTCGTGCAACCGCTGATCGGCGTGCGTGCACCGGTCAGCGCGTCCACCCGGAAGATCCGATCCACTCCCCCGTCTTCCGACGTCACGAAGTCGAAGGAGGGCAGCGCGGCGAGCGCTTCGAGGTTGGCGAACGGATCCCCGACCCCGATCGGAGCGCAGGTCGGGTCGTCTCCGGAGAGCACGGCGCGATCGCCGGTCGCGCGATCGATCTCCATGACCGTCCCGCCGAAGCACGGAGCGCCGACGTGCGGCATGCGGGAAGCGACGGTCGTCTCCCCGGCGTCGAGGGGGACGACGCTGTGGGCGAAGCCCGGGACGGGTCCGCTGCCCACGATGCTGCCGATGCAGGCCCCACCGGACGTCGTTTCACAGCCGCTCAATACGGTCCGATTTCCGGTGGTCGGGTCGACCTCGATCAGCCGGCCGATTCCCGAGTCGCCGTCTGCGACGAGGAGGGTGCCGTCCCGGGTGGCGAAGAGGCCGTTGATTTCGACGAAGGGGTCGCCGGCGCCGCTGATCGTCTGGCAATCGATGTCGTAGCCGGAGAGGACGGTCCGGTCGCCCGTCGTCGGGTCGATCTGGAGCACTCCCTCGGCGGCGAATCCGCAGCCGGAATAGGACACGCCGACCACGAAGTCGCCCGCCTCGAGGGCGGGGGGATTCGCCGTGGCCGTCGTGATGGTCACGACGTCGCCGAGGAGCGTCCCGAGCGGTCCGGAGCCGATGACGCTCCCGCTGCAGGTTCCGGTGCTCGTGGTGTCGCAGCCCGACACGACGGTCCCCACGCCGTCCGGGAACGAGAGGCGAAGCAGGCGGCTCGGGAGTCCGTTGCCGTCCGCCACCAGGACGCTCCCGGTACTCGGCTCCCAGCCGAGTCGGTAGATGAAGGTCGGGAGCTCTCCGCTTCCGATCGACGTGCAGACGCCGCCGTCGTCGACGAGTCCGACGAGGATCCGACGATCGCCCGTCGTCGGGTCGACCTGCATCACGCCGTTGGAGAACGAGCCGCCGCAGCTGAAGGACGATTCGACGAAGACGAGCGGCGTCGTCTGGGCCCGCGCGGCGCCCACTGGAAGCAGCGCGAAGGAGAGCGACGCCACGCCCAGAAGGAGCAGAAAGTTGAATCGCATCCGCCTAGCGTGAGCCCTCCGACCTTCCGCTGTCAAGCAGATCCTCCACTGCTCCAACCCCATCCGATCCGAAACAAAGAACGCCCCCGCTCATCCGAGCGGGGGCGTTCGTTCGTTCTGGCTTCCGAGCCCTCAGCGCAAGAAGCGCCGCCGCCAGGCGGCGCTTCGAGAGGCGCGCAGCGCCGATCGGTAGATCAGGGCTCGAGAATCGGATGAAGCCGCTGCGCCGGCTGCGTCTCGCGCAGCTTCTTGAGCGCTCGCGCCTCGAGCTGCCGTACGCGTTCTCGAGACAGCCCGAGGGACTGGCCGATCTGCTCGAGGGTGTGCTCCTCCTCGCCGCCGAGGCCGTAGCGAAGGCGGAGGATGAGCTGCTCGCGCGGGGTGAGGCTGCCGATCAGGGAGCCGACGCCCATGCGCATGCGGTCGCCGTCGATGTCGCCGTCGGGGCGATCCGCGGTCGCGTCCGGCACGAAGTCCTCGAGGCGCTTCTCCGTCCCGGCCACGTTCGATTCGAGGGAGATCGCCTCTCGGCTCAGCCGGTCGAGGGCCTCGAGCGAGTCCGTGTCCGTCCCGAGCGCCGGAGCGAGCTCCGCCGGGGTGGGCTCACGACCGAGCTTGCCGGTGAGCTCCGCACGCACGCGCTGGCTCCGCTGGAGCCGGTCGTGCACGTGAGAGGGCAGGCGGATCGTGCGCGAGTGGTTCTGGATCGCCCGGACGAGCGCCTGACGGATCCACCACACGGCATAGGTCGAGAACTTGAAGCCGCGGCGGTGGTCGAACTTCTCGACCGCGCGGATCAGCCCCAGGTTGCCTTCCTGGATCAGGTCGGGAAACGACAGACCCAGGTTCCGGTAGTCCTTGGCGATCGCGACGACGAGCTTCAGGTTGTGCTCGATGAAGCGGTTCTTGACCGTCGACATCTGGTCCTGCGCGTCCTGGACGGCATTCGTCAGCTCGATCATCCGCTTCTTCTCGACGCCGGCTTCGACCTCGAGCTCCGCGAGCTTCTTCGTGCGCTTGCGCGCCCGTCGCATCTCGCGCGTCAGATCGATCGACTTCTCGCGAAGCTCATGCAGGACCGCCAGCGAGAGCTGCGCGGAGTGCATCTCCTTGGCGATCTTCACGTCGACCTTCTCGAGGGTCGCCGTATAGGCGAGTCCGGACTTGTCGATCTTCTTCTCGCGGTCGTTCAGCTGGGTCCGGAGCTTCTTCACAGCGCGCTCGACGCGTGCCGCGATCTCGCCGGTCTCCTCGTCGCCGACCGACTCGGAGAGCTTGGCACCGGTATGGGAGAGCGCGCGCAGCGCGTCCCAGCGCGCGACCACGTGCTTGGCCGAGACCGGAATCGCGTACAGCGCATCACGCAGCGCGGCCGTCGCGGCCTCGAGATCCTTCGCGAGGACGACTTCTTCTTCGCGCTTGAGCGTGCGCGTGCCGCCGATCTCCTGGAAGTAGGACTCGAGCGGGCGCCGCTCGCGGCCGGGATCGAGCTCCTCGGCCGAGACCACGGCCTGCGCGCCCATCGTGGGCTGCGCCGCCTTCTCGTCCTTCTTCTTGCCGTCGTCTTCGGTCGCGGCGGCGGCCGCTTCCTTCTTCGTCACTTCCTTCTTCGCAGCGGCCTTCTTGGGGGCCGCCGCCTTCGACGAGGCCTTGGCCTTGGCCTTGGTCTCGGCGGCAGGTGTGGCCTTCGCCTTGGCGGCCGCCTTCTTGGCCGGAGCCTTCGAAGCGGAAGTGGTGCTCTTCTTCTTCTGGGTTGCCAACGGGGATCCTCTCAGTCCGGTGTGGCTCTCTATGGATACCACCCGGAGGGGTCTGGTTCGACACATCCGTCATCGGGAAGGGCGCGTGGTGCCATTTTGGCAGGACGCGACCGGTGCGGGTGCATTTTCTGCAGGTTCGAACGCGCGAAACGCCTGTTCGGGAATGAGTCACGTCATACGAGTGCGCAACTCGGTTGAAGTGTCCGACTTCAGTCGGGCCCGCTTCGGTGCTCCGGGTCTTTGCTTCCGCGCGGTCGGTGATGTCGCGCCGGGAGAGCAGAGGAACCGTCGAGAGCAGAGTGCTCCGGAGAGCGGGGCCTGGGGGAAGTTGGGGTCCGGGTCGATCGAGAGCGGCCCGCAAGGGGTCGACTCGCCGCTCGAGCCCTTCCTCAGAGGATGTCTAAGTAGCCTGATAATGATTGAATTTCACCTATTTAGCCAGCGAATTTCTTGTCTGGGCCCGGATTGATTCGTTCGATCGTCGAATCCCGGGGCGGGACCCTCGCGCCTCAGAGCGCAATCTCGAAACCCATCCGGAAGGTCTCGCCCAAGTCAGTGCGCCAGAGCGGCTCGGAGGTGATGGGGGACGCCCTCGATTGCCGACACCGGACCACCGCGGAAGACGATTTCCTTTGATTCGGTGTGGTTCCCCGATCAGCGATGTGGCGGATTCCCCGACGAGACGGCTCGGCCTGCGCCGGGGCTGCCTGTCCGGCACGCCTCCGCTGCCTGAGTCGGCACCCGACCGGCAACGGTTCCGCCCGAATCGCCCGTTCGAGACCCCGATTCGCCCGAATCGCCCCCGAAGAACCCCCGACGACCTGATCTGCACCCTAGCCGCCGATCCGCGCGCAAGAAGTGCAGTCGGGCCTCTCGGCGCCCCAGCGTTTCGAGCCGTCCCTTCCCGAGCGCTCAGCGCGAGCGGCCACGAATCGCCCCTCCAGAGCCTTCAGCGCAACACGAGTCCCATGGAGGGACTCGTCGAGAGGCGCCCCGCGCCGACCAGGAAGGCGCGCCCCGCGCCGACCCGCCTCAGAAAGGCCAGATCCGCGGGATCGCCGTCAGGGCGACGGCCATGCAGACCAGATCGAGGGGGATCCCGATCCGCAGGAAGTCGCCGAAGCGGTGGGCGCCGGCGCCGTACACGATCAGGTGGGTCTGGTAGCTGATCGGGAAGGCGAAGGCGCAGGCGGAGCCGATCGCGACGGTCATCACGAAGGGCATCGGGTCGACGCCCAGCTGCTGCGACGCGGCGAGCGAGATCGGGAACATGATCGCCACGGCGGCGTTGTGATGCAGCGTTTCGGCCATGACGAGGCAGAGCGCGTAGATCGCGATCAGGGTCGCCATCGGTCCGACCTGGCCGACGAGCTTCACGAGACCCGACGCGACGAACTGGGCGGCGCCGGACTTGTCCATCGCGTTGGCGACGCCGAGCCCGCAGCCGATCGTGATCAGCACCGACCAGTCGACGGCTTCCCGCGCCTCCGAGGCGGAGATGCAGCGCGCCCCGATCAGCGCCGCGACGGTCACGAAGGCGGCGATCGAGATGTGGATCCCGCCGACGCTCACCGCGAGGACCATGGCGACGAGGATGCCGAGGGCGGTCCGGGCGTGCTCGAAGGCCGGGGCCGGGGCGCCCGGGAGCTCGCTCGCGAGATAGAAGTCGCGGCTGTTGCGGTGGAGCTCCATGAACTTCGGCGCGCACTGCATGAGCAGCGTGTCGCCCGGACGGAGCTGGATGTCGCCGATCTTGCCCTGGACGCGCTCCGCATTGCGGTGGACGGCGATCACGACCGCGTCGTAGACCGCGCGGAAGTTGCTCTGCTTGACGGTCTGGCCGATCAGCGGCGACGAGGCCGAGACGACGGCCTCGACCATCGGCCGATTCCGGCCGCCGGGGAGGCTGTCGAGCAGCTCCTCCTTCGCGGCCGGCTCGAGTCCTCGCGTGCGCTGGAGGTCGAGGATCGTGGACACCACGCCCGCGAAGACCAGGATGTCGCCGCTCTGCAGGATCTGATCGGGTGAGACGGGTGTGATCAGCCGGTCGCCGCGGTCGATCTCGACGAGGAAGAGTCCGGGCAGGTTCCGGAGGTTCGCCTCTTCGACGGTCTGGCCGTCGAGCGGGCTGTCGCCGGTCACGCGCATCGCCGCGGTGTACTCCCGGGTGCGATCGTTCAGCTCCTCCGGCGCGTCCATCCGGTTCGGCAGGAGCGAGGGCGCGACCAGGACGAGGAAGAGCAGGCCGACGGTGGCGATCAGGATCCCGACCGGGGCGGGCTCGAAGAAGCTCCAGCGCGGCAGGCCGGCTTCGTGGACGAGGCCCACGATGGTCAGGATCGTGCTCGTGCCGATGATGGTGCAGGTGCTGCCCAGGATCGAAGCGTACGACAGCGGGATCAGGAACTTCGTCGCCGGGCGCTGATTTCGCTGGGCCCAGTCGATCACCGTCGGCGTCATCATCGCGACGATCGGCGCGTTGTTGAGGAAGCCCGAGAGCGCCGCGACGGGGATCGTCATCCGGCTGAGGGACCGCCGCGTGCCCTTGAAGCGGCCGAGCACCCGGCCGAGGGTCATCTCGAGGGCACCGGTCTCGCGCAGCGCGGCGGAGACGATGAAGAGGGCGCCGATCGCCGCGACGACCGGGTTCGCGAAGCCCGCGAAGGTCTCGACAGGGGACAGGATTCCGGCGGCCCCGAGACAGATCAGCGTCGCCATCAGCACCAGATCCGGTGCGGCGAGTTCGCGGACCATCGCCGTGAGGGCCAGCGCGACGAGCCCGAGGGTGAAGACGATCTGCCAGTCCATCCGGCCCGCACGATACCGCAGTTGCCCCCCGCGGAAGGCCAATCTGGCGCGGCGGGCGGATCTCCCCGGCGCCCAGAGCGCGGGCTCCGGGGATCCGTCAAACTCCCGCCGTCATGCGCGACGTCCTTCGAACCTTCAGTGAGCGCGAGTTCTATCTCGGCGAGTTTCGGGGGCGGACGATCGGGATCGCGTGGCCCGCGACCGAGGTGCCCGCCGAGCAGCCCCTCGCCGGGGTGGTCGAGGAGCTGTCGTCGAACGGGTCCCGGGTCGTCGTGCTGAGCCCGGTCGAGGAGGTCTTCGTGGTGGCCGGGCTCGGGGCGCCGGTCGATGCGTCGGCTTCCGCCTACGCCCCGGCCGTATGGCGCGACCTGCGCGAGCGCGGCGCGGCAGGGCTGCGGGTCGCCGCGGAGGGATTCGCATCGAGCTGCGTGGAGATCGCGCGGACGCTGCGGCTCGCCAAGGTGGTCTGGATCCAGTCGAGGCCGCCGGTCGAGCGGATCGCGGGCGACGGGCGCGTGTCCGTCGTCGATCTCGCGCATCTGGCGCCGCTGCTCGATTCGGAAGCGGGGGAGATCGACGGGACTCCCGTGCATCGCGCCGGGGAGGACGCGCGGGAGCTGCTGGTCTCGATCCGCGACCTGATCGACGGGGGCGTGCCCTCCGTGAACGTCTGCGCGGCGGCGGACCTCGCCCGCGAGCTCTTCACCTACAACGGGGCCGGGACCTTCTTCACGCGTGATCGCTATGCGGAAGTCCGGCCGCTCGCGATCGACGACTACGATCTGGCGAACGACCTGATCGAGCGAGGGGAGGCGGATGGCTACCTGGCGCCGCGCAACGCGACCGCTCGGGACGCCGTGCTCGCCCACGGCGTCGGCGTCTTCATCGAAGGACGCTACCTCGCCGGGATCGGCGCGATCCTGCCCCATGCCGCCGACAACGCGGCGGAGCTCGTTTCGCTCTTCGCGCTCACCCGCTACGTCGGCGAGGGCGCGGGCGGCCAGATCGTGCGATACGCGATCGAGCGCGCGCGGGAGCAGGGCCTCGACTACCTGTTCAGCTGTACGACTTCCGAGCGGGTCGTGACCTTCTTCGAGCGGCACGGCTTTCGGCGCGTCGAGCCCGACGCCGTCCCGAAGGCGAAGTGGGACGACTACGACCCGGCGCGGCGGGCCCGGGTGCGTTGTCTCCGATTCGATCTCGGCTGATCCTTCGCCTGCGGGCGCGCGGCGGCGGGCGGGTTGCCTGCGCGCGCATCCGGTGCGGCTTCGATGCCCGTCGAAGCGCTCCGGGGATGGCCGAAGCTTCCTCCCGGAGGTCCGGTCGAGGACCGGAGCGGCCTGTAAGCCGGGTTCTGTCTCCGCGTCGGGTTGCCCCGACGCGGGAGAAGGTCATTCCTCTAGGCCGTCCATTGCTGGGCGGCTCGAGCACTCTCACCCGGACACCGCGCGAGACCGAGGCCTCGCGATCGGGCGGACCGCCCTCGACGATGTCCCTATTCGAGCTTGCTCCGGGAGGGGCTTGCCCCGCCGCCGGTCACCCGGCTGTCGCGCGTGGGCTCTTACCCCACGATTTCACCCTTACCTGTGACGGTCCCTCCCGTGAAGGAGGACGACGTCCATCGGCGGTGTGGTTTCTGCGGCGCTTTCCCTCGGGTCACCCCGGGTCGGCGTTACCGACCTCCCTGTCCTGCGGAGCCCGGACTTTCCTCCCGTGAACGTTCCGTGTTCACCGGCGACCTTCCGGCCACCTTCGGCGGGCGGCCGCATCCTATCTCGGGGTTGGAGGCTCGGCACCCGCTGCTCGAGGACGGGAGGCTCGGACTGACGCCGGTCCCGCACTGACTCGGAGTTTTCTGTGGCAAGTCTAATCAGTATCCATAAGATACTGCCCGCGATGTCGGAAGCGCTCCCCGAACAGACAGCCGAGACCCGCGAGACGGAGACCCCCGCCCGCCGAGGCGAGATCCTGCGGCCGAGCCAGATCTTCGATCCGGTGGCCCGGGCCCTCGACGTGCTGGGGGACCGCTGGACCCTGGTCCTGGTGCGCCAGCTGCTGAACGGGCCGAAGGGCTTCCAGGAGCTCCGCGTGCGAACCGGGATCGCGCCGAAGGTGCTGTCCAGTCGCCTCCGTCAGCTCCGCGCGGACGGCTTCGTCGACACCGAGGAACAGGGCAGCCGCTCGCTCTACCGCGTGACCCACAAGGGCGAGACCCTCGCGCCGATCATCGCCTCGATCGCGCGCTGGTGGGTCCGTGAGGGCATCGCCGTCCGCGACGTCGACGCGACCCAGTTCACCGAGACCTCGGCGCTCTCGGTCCTCGAAGTCCTGCCGAACCTGCTGCGCGAGGACCGCGCGCGGGACGCCCACGTCGTCTTCGAGATCCGGCTGACGGGCGAGGGCGGCGGCGTATGGACGGTCGAGATCGACGATGGCGTCTGCAGCGTCCGCGAGGACTTCGCCGCCGGCGCCGACGTCCGGTACACGGCGACCGCCCGCGACTGGTGCGCGGTCGCGATCGGCCTCCTCGACGCGAAGGAGGCCGTCAAGCGCGGCCTGCTCCACAAGGAGGGCGGTCCGCAGGCGATGGACGAGTTCTTCTTCCAGGTCGCGCGGCCCGCGGGCGCGGCGAAGGATTGATTCTGCGCCCGGCGTTCGGGCGAGAGCGATGATCAGAACCGGGTCGACCCATTCCGGGCGGCCACGAAGAGGAGAATCCCCCGTGATCTCATTTGGAATGTCCGAAGAGCAGGAGCTCGTGCGCGACGCGATGCGCGAGTTCGCTGCCGACGCGATCCGGCCGATCGCGCGTGAATGCGACGAGGCGGCGGCCGTCCCCGCCGACTTCCTCGAGACGGCCTGGATGCTGGGCCTGACCAGCACCCAGATCCCGGAGCAGTACGGCGGCGCCGGTGAAGAGCGCTCGCTCGTGACCAACGCGATCCTGCTCGAGGAGCTCGCCCACGGCGACGCCTCCCTCGCGATGGCGGCTCTCGCGCCTTCGCTCTTCGCCAACGCAATCCTCGACCACGGCACCGACGAGCAGAAGGCGGCGCTCCTGCCGCTCTTCTGCGGCGAGTCCTACGCCACCGGCGCGGTCGCGCTGACCGAGGCGGGGCCGCTCGCCGACGCGTCCCAGCCGCGCACGGAAGCCGAGCAGAAGGGCGAGAGCTTCATCCTCTCGGGTCGCAAGACGTTCGTCGCGATGGGCGACCGGGCGAGCCACTTCCTGGTGACGGCGCGCCTCGGCGACGACGTCGCCGCCTTCATCGTGCCTCGCGACGCCGCCGGCCTCGAGGTCACGGACGTCGAGCGCAAGATGGGCCTGCACGCGCTGCCGACGACCGGTCTCGAGCTCGAGCGGGTCGAGGTCGGGCAGGATGCGCTCCTCGGTGGAACGGAAGGCGCGGACGTCCAGGCGATCCTGAACGCGTCGCGGGTCGGCCTGGCGGCGGTGATGCTCGGCATGTCCCGCGCGGTGCTCGAGTACTGCGTGCCCTACACGAAGGATCGCGTCGCGTTCGACGAGCCGATCTCGAAGAAGCAGTCGATCGCGTTCCGCCTCGCCGAGATGCACGTCGAGCAGCACGCGCTTCGCCAGCTCGTCTGGCAGGGCGCGAGCCTGCTCGAGCACGGAGAGGACGCGACGAAGGCGGCCTGGCAGGCGCGGGCCTACGCGGCCGAGAAGAGCATGTGGATCGCCGACAACGGCGTCCAGATCCTCGGCGGCCACGGGTTCATCCGCGAGCACCCCGTCGAGATGTGGTTCCGCAACGCGCGAACCCTCGGCGTCATGGAAGGACTGGTTTCTCTCTGACGAGGCGGCGCGTGCGCGCCTCTTTCGGTCGGTGCTGACGCACCTCTCGACGCGTCCCTGAGCGGGACACGTCTTGCGCTGAGGGCTCATCTCAGGACCGAGGACCAATGATCCAGATCGCGACCGAGCGTCGCGATGGAGAAAGACATGATCGATTTTCGACTGACTGAGACGGACGAGGCGCATCTCGCGCGGACCTTCGCGGAGGGCGAGATCATTCGCCGCTACGCGCGCGAGGTGGACGAGAACGAGGCGGAGATGCCGCCGAACGTGCTGCCCGAGGCGGACGAGTTCTACGCGAACGCCCCGGCGCTGCCGGAGGTGGGCCCGGAGGACACCCAGGGGCCGGTGATGATGCTGCTGCAGATCATGGCCGGGAACTGGGGCGACTACTCGGTCCGCCTGCGCCGCAACACGAGCGGCGGTCTCGGAAACGCGGCGCTCTCTGCCGCCGGGACCGACGAGCAGAAGGAGAAGTGGGGCGGCCTGCTCCTCTCGATGGCGATCACCGAGCCCGGCTGCGGCTCCGATCCCTCGCGTGTGTCGACGACGGCGGTGCTCGACGAGGAGACCAACGAGTGGGTCCTGAACGGCGAGAAGATCTTCGTCACGACGGGCATCCGTGCCGACGGCGTCGTCATGTGGGCGACGATCGACAAGAGTGCCGGCCGGGCCGGCATCAAGTCGTTCCTCGTCGAGAAAGGCACGCCCGGCTTCGAGGTCCCGCACAAGGAGAAGAAGCTCGGCATCCGCGCGGACGACACCGCGGCCTACGTCTTCAGCGACTGCCGCATTCCGCGCGAGAACCTGCTCGGTCTCGACGAGACGATCCCGAAGGCGAGCTCCGGTGGCTTCCGCGGCGTCATGAAGACCTTCAACATGACGCGGCCGGCGACGGCGGCGATGGGTCTCGGCTGCGCCTGGGCGGCCATCGACCTGACCCGGGAGGCCCTCGAAGAGGCGGGCGTCGTGCTCGACTACACGACGGGTCCCGGCGGCCTCGGTCGACTCTCCGCGGCGGCGGAGAAGTTCATGCGCCTCGAGGCGCTCTTCGAAGCGTCGAAGCTCGCCACGCTCCAGTGCGGTTGGATGGCCGGCAAGGGTCTTCCCAACAACATGGAATCGTCGGTCTGCAAGGCGCACGCAGGCGGCGCGGTTCGCCAGATCACCCAGGGCTGCATCGAGATCCTGGGCTCGATCGGCGCTTCGCGTGAGCTGCTCCTCGAGAAGTGGATGCGCGACAGCCGGATCACGGACATCTACGAGGGCACGGGCGAGATCCAGCGCCTGATCATCGCCCGCGGTCTGCTCGACTACACCCGCCAGGACCTCAAGTAGAAGCGCTAGGCTCCCTACAGGCGAGTGTGTCAGCGGGCCTCGTGTCTACTGACGTGCGAGAGACCCCGTCCGGATTCCGGGCGGGGTCTTTGCGTCGTGAGTAGAGCGTCGTCCGCGCCACGCGCCGTCCTCGTGGCGAGCGTTGCTCGCCTGGGCGTCACTCGAGGCGAGGTCGGCCGACTCTGCGCCGGCTGGGGTGGAGTTCGTCCAGGGACTCGGGGTTTCGCCTGGTTTCCGGGTCAGAGCGGCCGGGAGGCTCAAGTAGGTCACCTACGCAATCGATGTGAAGACCACGCGCAACCGGGATGGATGAAGGCCAGCAGTCTCGAAGCCGGTACGCGATCTCCCGGGCAGAGTAGGACGAGGAAGCAGATGGTCGCGTCGACGAGCCTCGAGATGAACGCATTCTCGCTTCTCAATGCGACATTCAAGAGGCTGGGTTGGTCGAGGGGCTGGCAGCGCGCTTCGTCGGGCTTCGTCTTCGATTCCACGAAGCTGGCGTCGATCGATGACTCCGAGAAGCGTGTCTTCCAGATCGTCGGCGTGGCGAGGTCCGGCACGACCCTGCTGTGCCGCGCCATCGACCTGCATCCGGGCCTCGTTTGTTTCAACGAGCCCTTCAGCGATCTCTATCGCCACAATGAGTTCGCGAGATTTTCGGACGGTGACCGGTATCGAGCGTTCCCCACCGAGACCCTGGCCCGGCTCGCGAAGCGGGAAGGGAACGAGATGGTCGGCTTCAAGGAGACGTTTCGTGATCGGGCCGGCATCAGTCATTCGCTGATTTCCGAGCGGTTTCTGAAGGCGAACGAGAAGGACGGGGCGTGCAAGACGATCGCGGTCATGCGAGATCCCCGCGACGTGTGGTGTTCGCTCCTGGCCAACAACGAGCGTCTCGGTTCGCCGAGGATCTCGATGTCGGCGACCTTCACCGATACGTGGCTGAAGCTGGCGAAGTGGGTCGTCGAGCAGGACCTCTTTTTCGTGCGGTATGAGGACCTCGTCGAGCGATACGAGAGCGAGCTTCGCAGGGTCGTGCAATTCCTCGGGGTCGAGTTCCATCCCGAGATGCTCGACCGCAGCCTGGATCTGACTCTTCCGCCGAGTGGGACCGCTCCGACGAGTGGCGATCCACGAGCACTGAGCAGTCGACCGGTGACCGCGACCTCCGTGAACCGATTCGTCGATGACATCGACCATGAAGAGCGGAGCTTCATCGAGGCGGAGTGTGGCGAGGCCATGAGGGAGTTCGGTTACCCGGCCTAGGTGTCGCGCGCGCCGCTCGCCGGTATTCGACTCGATCTGGGCGCGCGGCTCTCGGCCAGATCGGCGGCAGGTCGTCGTCGGCTGCGCCGGAGACGCTTGCTGGCTCGCCCGCCAGGGGTATCGTCGCAGTCCTCGCGTCCGCCTCGGGCACGAGTGCTCGACGGAGCCGCCTTGTCGCCTCTCGATCCGCCCAGTTCGCCCCCGCCCCCGCAGTCGGCGCCGGACGCCCCCTACGGCTCACGCTATACGCTCTACGTCCTGGTGATGGTCCTGCTCACCATGGTCTTCAACAACATCGATCGCACGATGTTGTCGATCGTCGTCGACGACGTGAAGGCGGAGTTCGCGCTCTCCGACACGGAGCTGGGATTCCTGCTCGGTCCGGCCTTCGCCGTCGTCTACATCTTTCTCGTGCTCCCGCTCGGCCGCTACGCCGACACGACCGGCGTCCGCCGTACGATCATCTCCACCTGCCTGTTCGTCTGGAGCCTCTTCACGGTCACGACCGGATTCGTGACCTCGTACGCCCAGCTCGCCCTCATGCGGATGGGCGTCGGGGTCGGGGAGGCCGGGGCGACCGCGCCCTCGGTTTCCATGTTGGCGGACTACCTGCCGCCGGAGCGTCGGGCTTCGGGGATGTCGGTGATCTCGATGGGGGCCGTGATCGGGATGGGCATCGGGATGATGGCCGGTGGCTGGATCTCGGAGAGCTTCGGCTGGCGGGGCTCGTTCATCGCCGCAGGCGTCCCCGGCATCGTCCTCGCGATCCTCTTCCGGCTGACGATCCGGGAGCCCGCACGAGGCGGGAGCGAGGGGCGCACCACGACGACGGCGGGCGCGTTCCTGCCGAACCTGCGCGCGCTCTTCGGAACACGGACCTACCTCTACATCCTGTCCGCGAACGCCTTCACGCTCTTCGCGTCGATGGGCCGAAATCTCTGGGAGCCGGCGTTCCTGATGCGGACGTACGAGATGGGGCAGTTCCACGCCGGAACCTGGTACTTCCTCACGAGCCCGCTGCCTTCGATGCTCGGCATCTTTCTCGGAGGCTTCCTGGCAGATCGGTACGGCGAGCGCGACAAGCGTTGGTACTTGTGGGTGCCGGCGCTCGGTCTCCTCGCGAGCCCGCCGATCCTGGTCGCGTTCCTGCTCTGGCCGACGAGCGACGTGATCACGATGCCCGCTTTCCTCGCCGGGTCGATGTTCTCGGTCATGCCGGTCGCGCTCGTCTGGAGCCTCGTCGGGTCGATCTTGGGAGGCTTCTTCACGGCCCCGTTCATGTCGACGACGCAGGGCGTCGTGCCGCTCCGAATGCGCGCGTTCGCCGCGGCGATCTCGACCCTGCTCAGCACGCTGATCGGTCTCGCCGGGGGGCCCCTCGTCGTGGGCGCGCTCGCGGATGGGCTCGAACCCGAGTACGGGCGGGACGCGCTTCGCTACGCGCTGCTCTTCCCGACCCTGATCCCGATGATCAGCGGCGTGATCTGCCTCGCCGGGGCGCGCGAGGTCGCGGCGGATCTGGAACGGTCTCGCGATCTCGACGTCTGATCTGCGCCGCGGACGCACCGACCGTTCCGCCCGGTCCCCTCAGGCGAGCCCCGGCCAGAGTCGCCTCGCCGTCCCGGAGAGACAGGCCTCGGCCTGCGCAGCGGGGAGCGACTCGAAGGCCCGGCATCCGAGCGCGACGAGGTCCGCGTAGGGACGATCATGGGTCTGGCAATAATCCGAGCCCCACATCAGGCGCTCCGCGCCGAACCGGTCGACGAGCTCCCGGATCAGCGATGTCGCGCCCTCGGTGCGTTCCGCGTCGTCGAGATTGTGGGTCGAGACCTTGAGGTGGAGCGCTTCGAAGCGGGCGAGCGCGAAGAGCGCCTCTCTCGCCTGCGCATCCGCGAGTGCGAAGCCACAGTGGTCGAGGGAGATCGCCGTGTCGGGCTCGCGTTCGAGTACGCGTTCGAGCTCGGGGAGCTGTGGCGGCAGGATCGTGACGATCACGTGGGCGCCGCGACTCCGCGCGATCTCGAAGAGCGGGATCGTCGTGGGCTCCGCGAGCCAGGACGGACCCTCGCGGGCGAGGGCGAAGAGCCGGACGCCCTGCATCCCGCGATCGTCGAGCCAGTAGGCGAGGGTCTGGGCCGCGTCGCCGGCTTCGGCATCGATCGCACAGGCGGAGACGAAGCGCCCGGGCGTCGCGCGCGCGGCGTCGGCCGCGTAGTCGTTCTTCCAGGTATAGGCGCCGACGCCCTGGACGAGGATCGCCTGCGCTACGCCGCTCCCGTCCATGTCGCGGGCGAGGTCCTCGGCGCTCGCCGGTGCCTCGCGATACCACTCGCCGGACAGGTCACGCGGGTTCAGCGGGTAGCGATCAAGGTCGGGCGAGACGATGTGGGTATGACAGTCGACGATCGACGGGCGTGCGGACATCGGCCTCGGCTCAGAGCTCCGTGGTCGCTTCGCCGAGCCGGATCGTCAGGAACTCCATCCCCTCCGGTCCGCAGGTGAATCCGTACCGGTTCTTCGCCGGGATGACGATCGTGTCGTCCGCGCGGGCCTCGCCGAAGTCGCCGTCGAACGTGCACCCGCCGGAGAGCACGATCAGCATCTCGTCGTAGCTGTGGTGATGGGTCGGCACGCGGTAGCCGGCGGGGAGCTGCGATCGGTTCATGAAGAACCCGCCCTCGCCGCGCACGATCTTCTTGCGCCGCGCCCCGACCTTCTTCGCTTGCTCCACCAGCTCCTTCGGCGGCGCCGTCCCCGGCGCCGAGCTCTCGAGCGGCTTGTCCCAATCGATCTCGCGATACGCCAGAATCTTCGCCGGCGGCGGCGCCGTCGTCTCGTCACTCATCGAAATCTCCTCCCGCCCCGGATCCACCCCCGGAGCCCTCAGCGCAAGAAGCGCCGCCCCAAGCGGCGCTTCGAGAGGCGCGTCCGCGCCGACCTGAAATCGAGCCCTCAGCGCAAGCCCGCGCCGCCGAAAGCGCGGGCGAGAGGCGCGCAGCGCCGACGGTTTCAGTTCCTCGTGTCCTCGATCCAATCCGGCATGTCGATCGGGGGGTTCGGCAGCCGCTTCGCATTCTTCTCCGCGAGCAGCTTCTCGAAGCCCTCGGTGTCCGCCGGAAACGAGCGCGGATCGCCCATCATGACCTCGAAGAGCTCGACCCCGTCGGGTCCCGCGACGAAGGGACCGAAGGCCGCGCCCTGCTCGAGGGTGATGTGCATGCCCGGCGTGCATTCGACATCGCCGCAGGTCATCGATCCGGAGAGCACGTAGACCACGTGTTCGCTGTTGTGTCCGTGCTTGTGGATCATCATGCCCGGGTCCCACTTCGCGTAGAGCGAGAGGCACTTGTCACTGAACTCGAGCCACTTCTCCCGGACGTAGGCGGGGCCGGTCGGCAGCTCGATTGCGCGGACCTCCTGCCACTTCTCGTCGTCGAGGTGTCGGAACTTCACGCGCGGCTCACGCGATTCGTCGGTCATGGATGGTGTCTCCTCGGGGTGCCCGCAGGCGGTGTGTCAGACGACCTTCTCGCCGGCGATCGTCACGCGATTCATGATGCGGCGGGTGTCGTAGTCGGGAACGGCGAAGTGCTGGGTACTGCGATTGTCCCAGAACGCGACGGAGTTCGTGTCCCAGGTGAAGCGGCACTGGAACTCCGGCGACCGGATGTGGTCCATCAGCATCGGCAGCAGCGCGTCGTTCTCGGACTCGGTCAGCCCCACGATGCGCGTGGTCGAGTTGCGGTTGACGAAGAGCGCCTTCTTGCCCGTGATGGGGTGGGTCCGGACGACCGGGTGCTCGACCGGGGGCCACTTCGCCTGGATTTCGGCGAGGTCGACGTCGGCATGGCCGGCGGCGATCCCCTTCAGGAGCGGCTTCGTGATGTCGTGTACGGCCGTCAGGCCGTCGACGAGTCGCTGGATCGGGGGAGAGAGGGCCTCGTAGGCGGCGACCGCGCTGGCGAAGCAGGTGTCGCCACCGACCTTCGGAATCTGGACGGCGTGCAGGATCGAACCCATCGGCGGCTCGGCCATGAACGTGTTGTCCGAGTGCCACTGGTCGGCGCCCTCGCCGCGGGGACTGGTCTGGTCCAGGACGATGTATTCCGGGTCGTCCCCGTATTTCGGGGCGAAGGGGGGGATGCTGATCGGGCCGAACTGCTTCGCGAACGCGACCTGCTGCTCCGGCGTGATGTCCTGGTTCCGGAAGAAGAGCACGTGGTATTCGGTCAGGGCTTCGAGGATCCCTGCGCGATCCTCTTCGGCCAGGGGCGCGCGAAGATCGACGCCTTCGACGTTCGCGCCGATCGCCGAAGTGACGGGCTGGAAGTGCAGCGAGCTCATGGAGGGTCTCCTGGCCTGGGGGCTCGGGCGGTCGGCCTAACGTAGTCCGGCCGCGGCGCCGCGGTCGGCCGCGCGTCGTTCGAAGAGTTCGAGCAGCGAGCCGAGGCTCTTGTCGGCGGCGTCGACCTGGTGGGCGGTGAGCGGCGCCATGAGGCTCGTCGTCGCGGTGAGGAACGCGTGGAAGACGCGCTCCTGGAGCGAGCGGCCGCGATCGGTGAGGGTGACCCGCATGCCGCGGCCGTCGTCGGGGTCGGGGGAGCGCGAGACGTAGCCGGCTTCCTCGAGGCGCTTCAGGATCTTGGTCATCCCGCCGGAGGAGCGTCGCAGCCGGCTGTAGAGCTGGCTCGGTTTGAGCGTGTAGGGCGGGCCCGCGCGCCGGAGGGCGGCGAGGACGCCGTAGTCCGACGGGGTCAGCTCGAAGGGCTCGAGGACGTCGTGTTGGAACGCGTCGAGGAGGACGCCGAGGCGCGCCAGGCGCACGAGGGGCGGGAGGTTGGCGATGTCCAGATCGCCGTACTCGGATTCCCAGCTGCGCGTGAGATCTTCGAACCAGTCCATCCGTCCCTCGTCGTCGAGGGCGTCAGACTAGCTGCGTCGATAGCTTTCTGGCAAGAGAGAATCGATCCGGCGCGATTCAGTGCGTGATCCGGATCATCGCCCCCACGATCTGTCGGCCGAAGGCCATCGGATCGCGGCTGGTGACCCGATTCCGGCTCTCCCAGGCGAACTCGAGCTCGATGCCCTCGGCGAGGGGGCGGGTCAGGGCGACCCGGCTCTGGATGTGCCGCTCGAAGCGGAGGCCCGGGCCGACGTCGGAGACCAGAGGCGCCGCGAACTGGTCGGGCCGGGTCCGGAAGCGGCCGTAGCTCGCATCGAAGCGGGCGCGGATCTGGAGGGGCAGGTCGATGAACGCGATGCCCTCCGCCCGCCAGTCTTCGTTGGGCCGGAAGAGCGGCTGGTCGAAGCGCGCGCCGAGGGCCTCGATCCAGGCGAGACGGTCGTCCTCCGCGCTCGCGACGGGGGCGGCGAGCAGGATCAGGAGAGCGAGCGCGGCGACCCACGGACGCACGGCGCCGCGGGTCGATGTCGAGCGGGGGGAGCGAGACATTGGAAGGCTCTTCGGGCGTCTCCGGGGAATCCCTGAGTGATCGGGATCACCCATTCCCGCTCGCTGCCGTGGGAGTGGTCACCCTGCCGCCGGACCTCGCGTCTCCTGCGGGCGATCTGCGCTGGGCCCGGCCGCGGCCTAGACTCGCGCGCCATGAGAGCCATCGTGATCGAAGAGCCTGGAGACGAGAGCTGCATGCAGCTCGGAGACGCACCGACGCCCGAGCTTCGGCCGGGTGCGCTGCGGATCGAGAACCACGCGGCCGGCGTGAACCGTGCCGACCTGATGCAGCGTCGCGGCCTCTATCCGCCGCCGCCCGGGAGCTCGCCGCTCCTGGGGCTCGAGTGTGCCGGGATCGTGACCGAGGTCGGCGTCGGCGTGTCGGGCTTCGCGGTCGGCGATCGCGTGATGGCGCTGCTTCCTGGCGGTGGGTATGCGGAGGAGGTCGTCGTCGACGCCGGCTCGGCGATCCCGCTGCCCGAGACGCTCTCCTTCCACGAGGGGGCCGGTCTGACGGAGACCCTCCTCACGGTCCACCTCAACGTCTGGCGTCTCGGCGGTCTACCGGAAGGCGGAAGCGTGCTCGTTCACGGCGGAGGCAGCGGCATCGGGACGACGACGATCGATCTCGTGAAGCGTGCCGGCGGGACCGTCATCGCGACCGCGGGCAGCGCGGAGAAGTGCGCGCGCTGCAAGGAGCTCGGAGCGGACGCCGTCGCGAACTACAAGGAAGACGACTGGGTCGCGATCGCGAAGGAAGCGACCGGCGGCAAGGGCGTCGATGTCGTCCTCGACTCGATCGGGGCGGCCTACCTCGAGAACAACCTCGCGACGCTGGCCAACGACGGCGCGCTCGTGCTGATCGGCCTGATGGGCGGGGCCAAGGCCGAAGTCAACCTCGGTCTGTTGCTCACCCGACGGCTCAAGATCGTGGGCTCGACCCTCCGGACCCGCAGCAACGAAGAGAAGGCGTCGATCGTCCGGGACTTTCTCGCGCGCTTCGGGGACGACCTCGCCGACGGCAAGATCCGCCCGATCCTCCACGAGGTACTCCCCCTGGCAGAGGCGCCGGAGGCGCACCGCATGCTCCAGGCGAGCACGCATTTCGGGAAGGTCGTGCTGGCGGTCCGTTAGGCGGCCCGGGACGCGCCGGCGGATTTCGCGGTTTCACCTCGCGATCGCGGGGGCCGCGCGGACTTCGCGGTTTCAGCTCGCGATCGCGGTCTGCGCGCCGACCTCACGGTTTCAGCTCGCGATCGCGGTCTGCGCGCCGATGAGCTCGGCGTAGACGCCGCCGCGGGCGAGAAGCGTCTCGTGGTCGCCGGTCTCGGCGATCCGGCCTTCTTCGAGAACCACGATCCGGTCGGCGTGCTGGATGGTCGAGAGGCGGTGGGCAACGAGGAAGATCGTGCGCTGCCCCCGGAGACCGTCGATCGCGGCCTGCACGGCCCGCTCGGTCTGGGCGTCGAGGGCGCTGGTGGCTTCGTCGAAGACCAGGATCGACGCGTCGGCGAGGATCGCCCGGGCGATCGTCACCCGTTGCCGTTGGCCGCCGGAGAGCCGGAGCCCGAACTCGCCCGCGAGGGTGTCGTAGCCCTCGGGCAGGCCCTCGATGAACTCGTCCGCGGACGCAGCGGCGGCGGCCGCGCGGACCTCGTCGTCGGTCGCGCCGGGTCGCCCGTAGCGGATGTTCTCCATCAGGGACTCGTCGAAGAGGAAGGGCTCCTGGGTGACGAGAGCGACGTGCTCGAGGAACGAGGCCCGCTCGAGGTCCCGGAGGTCGACGCCGTCGATCTCGATCGCGCCGCGCGTCGGGTCGTGGAAGCGCAGGACGAGGTCGACCAGCGTCGATTTGCCGGTGCCGGTCCGGCCGACGATCGCGACGACCTCGCCGGCGCGGACTTCGAGGTCGATGCCGTCGAGGACCGGGGCGCCTCCGTAGTCGAAGGCGACGTCCCGGAAACGGATGTGCTCGCGCAGGCCGGTCATCGGTCGCGCGCCGGGTCGGTCCGGGATCTCTTCGTCCATGTCGAGAACCGCGAAGAGCCGGGCCGCGCTGCTCGCCGCTTCGACCAGACGGGGCACGCTCTGGATCAGGCTCTTCAGGGGCTTGTACGCGAGCCCCAGGATCGCGCCGAAGGCCATCACGTCGCCGATCGTCAGCCCGTCGATCCCGTGGACGACCGCGTAGCCTCCGATCCCGATCACCCCGGCGAAGAGGGCCGGCCAGATCGCCTCTCCCGAGGCCTTCACCAGCGCGCCGTTCTTGATCACCTTCATGTGGCGCCGGAAGTACTTGTCGGTCTCGTGATCGTAGGCGGTCGTCTCCGCGTCCTCGCCGCGAAAGGCCTTGATGACCTTGATGCCCGAGAGGATCGCGATCAGGCGATCCGAGAGCTGGCCCTGCGTTTCCTGGCGACGGGTGGAGACGTCGAGGATGCGCCCCATGAAGGTGGAGACCAGTAGATAGAAGGGCGGGACGCCGAGGAGGACGACCCCCGTGAGCGGAACGCTGATCCAGAGCATCATGGCGACGCCGATCAGGATCATCTCCGCGTGCAGGATCACGTCCTTGTAGAAGACGACGATCATCTGGCACGCGATCTGGGCGTCCGCCATGGAGCGCGAGAGGAAGTCACCGCTCGAGCCTTCGCGGAAGGTCCGGAGGGGGACGTGGAGGAGCTTGCGGGCGATCGCGATGTCGACGCGCTGGCGGACGCGTCCGGCGACCCATTCGGCGAGATAGGAGCGGCCGAGCACGGCGAGGGGGGACACGATCAGCGTCGCCCCCACGATCCCCGCGATGGGGCGGATCAGCGGCCAGAGCTCGTCCATGTTCAGCTCGCCGGCGGTCTTCGGCAGGACGATGTCGTCGAGCAGCGGCTGGATCAGCGACACCCGGATGAAGCCCGCGCCCGCCACGACGGCGCCGAGCAGGACGACTCCGAGCACGCGTCCGCCGTCCCCCTTCGAGAGGGCGAGCAGTCGGCGCAGCGCGCGAGAGGCCGAGATCCGCTTCGCGGGCTCGGCCGTCCCGTTCGAGGACCGGATCTCGGGGTCTTCGTTCGGCATCGACAAAGTCGGTCGGTTCCTGTCGGGGGGGGCGCGACGGCGGGCGGTCACGCCGTTGGCGGGCGGGCGACCGTTAGGGTCGCAGGTCGGGTCGAAAGCGGCCAACCGGCGAGGTGCCCGGGCCCGGGAGCGGCGTTCTCGAGTGCATTTTCCGTCGATGCAGCCAAGACTTGCGCGGAATCTCCGCTACGCTCCCGCCGCCTCGATCACGGGGACCGGCGAGGCTCGCCGCTCACAACGACTGCGCGCAGAGCCCGCTCCATTCGCCGATCAGAACACCAATCAGAGCACCGCTCAGACCACGACACGGACGACCCGCCTCGCGCGTGTCCCGTATGCAATCAGGAGAGCCCATCATGGCCGTGGAACGCACCTTCGCCATCATCAAGCCCGACGCCGTCCGCAAGAAGGTCGCCGGCCAGATCATCAACCGGATCGAAGAGGCTGGCCTCGAGATCGTCGCGATGAAGAAGATGCAGCTGACCGAGCAGGGCGCGCAGGGCTTCTACGCCGTCCACAAGGAGCGCCCGTTCTTCAAGGATCTCGTGGCCTTCATGACCTCGGGACCGGTCGTCGCCCTGATCCTCGAAGGCGAGGGCGCGATCAAGCAGTGGCGCGATCTGATGGGCCCGACGAACTCGAACGAGGCCCCTGCCGGCACGATGCGCGGCGACTTCGGCACCGACATCGAGCAGAACGCCACCCACGGCTCCGACGCCCCGGAGACCGCGAAGCTCGAGACGTCCTACTTCTTCAGCCACACCGAGATCATCGGCCTCACCGAAGCGCTGTAACCATCGGCGCTGCGCGCCTCTTTCGCCGGCGGACGCCGGACGGCGCTGCGCGCCTCTCGAAGCGCCGCTTTGCGGCGGCGCTTCTCGCGCTGAGGGCTCTGTTTCGCCGGCTGACGTCGGACGGCGCTGCGCGCCTCTCGGCGGGCTCTTTCGCGGGGGGAGGCGCGAGCGATGAGCGAGTGCCGAGCATGAGATCCTCTGCGCGCGACCGCGCGCGGAGGATCGAAGGGAATCGACTTGCGCCGAGGGCTCTGGCGGGTGCCGCCGGAGCGCCGAATTCCGTGACGGGTCCTTCTCTCGAGGGGCCCGTTCCGCGTTCAGGGCCCCGAGCGCGCAGGAGCGGAACCAGAAGCCGGCGTCGAGACGGACGTCCGGAATGCGCAGCCACCCCGTCGCGCTCGGCGTCGCCATAGGGGCAAGGCGCCACGCGGTCGCCCGACCGCCCCGCGGCCGCAAAAAGAGAAGCCCGATCTCGCCTCCGGCGAGATCGCTCTGGCGGCGGGATGCAGAGGCCGTGGCTTAGGAGCTCAGCCCTTTCGCCACGAGCACGAGCAGTCCGAAGTAGGTAAGCACCAGCCAGAGCTGATGGTTGGTGAGAGCGCGGGTCATGGGGTCGTTCCGTTGGGTTGGGCGCTTTGGACGAGGGGGGCGGGACTCGGGGATTCGCCCGGGCCCTTGTCTCTTCTATCGAACGGGGGCGGTGGGACTTGAGACCCGCGGCGAGCTTCCGCGGTTCCCGGGGCCCCGGCTGTGTCGGCGGTCACCGGATCGGGCGGCGGGCGGTCGCGGAATCGGGAGGGACACGGGCTAGCGACCCTGGAATCGGGGGGCGCGCTTCTCGCGGATCGCGGCGAGGCCCTCGTGGGCGTCGGCCGACTCGAAGTTCCTGGCCTGCTCGCTCGCCTCGAACTGGAGCTGGTCTTCGAGCGAGCTGGTCTCGCTCCGGCGGAGGGCCTGCTTGACGGCGCGGACGGCCAGCGGGGCGTTGGCAGCGATCTCCGCGGCGGCGGCCTGGGCCGAAGGCAGCACTTCGTCCCGGGGCATCGCCCGGTTCGCCAGACCGACCCGGACGGCCTCGTCCCCGTCCACCAGGCGGCTGGTGTAGAGCAGCTCCGCCGCGAGACCCGGGCCGACCAGCCGGGGCAGGTTCCAGGTCGCCGCCATTCCGGGGTGGACCCCGACCCGGGTGAAGTTGAGGCCGAGCTTCGCCTCGTGGGCGGCGTATCGGAAGTCGCAGCCCAGGGCGACGCAGAACCCCGCCCCGATCGCCGCGCCGTTCAGCGCGGCGACGGTCGGGAAGGGCAGGTCCCGGATCGAGAGGAAGAGGCGGTAGAAGCTGCTCATCTCGTCTCGGATCCCGCGCCACGCCTGGCCCGGGGCCGCGGCCCCGGCGTCGGCCTGGTCCTGGAGCATCTCGAGGTCACCGCCCGCCGAGAAGGCGCGACCGACGCCCGTCAGGACCAGGGCCCGGATGGAGTCCTCGAGGGCGAGCCGCCCGACGACGTCGCGGAAGGCGAGGCCCATCTCACGACTCATCGCGTTCAGCTTGTCGGGATCGTTGAACTGCAGGGTGACGACGTCGCCGTCGCGGGATTCGAGGATCAGGTCGGACATGGTCGGTCTCCGGGGCGCGCCCGCGCGATTCAGAACGTGAGGGTCCAGACCCCCTTCACGAGGAGTTCGCTGCGCGAGAGATTCGCCCGGTTGTCGTCGGTGTCGACGTTCTGGTTCACGACGAGGAAGAACTCCCGGCCGTCGCGCAGGATATAGCGGAAGCGGCTGTTGATTCCCGCATTGTCGCTGCGGTTGTCGTACTGGACGAAGTTCGACCACACCACGTTCGGCGTGAACAGGAGGTCGACCTTCAGCCGCACGAGCTGGGTGTCCCGGTCGTTGCGGTCGGGTTCGCCCGAGGCGAGTCCCCGCCGCTTGGGCAGATTGATGTCGCGGAGCTCGTACTCGACCTCGAAGAAGAGGTAGTGCGAGGGGCGGAACTCGAGGACGAGGTCGAAGCGGGTGCGCGTCCCGTCGAAGAAGCTCCCCCAGCCGATCTCGGTTTCGACGCGGACCGGCCGGTTCCGGCTCGTGAAGATTCGCAGAGCGGCTTCGTGGAAGGTGTAGTCGTCGGCAGGGATCGCGACCGTCGGAATGAAGTCGTTCGGACGGACGAGCTCGTGGCGAAGCCGGTACCGAACGTCGAAGCCGTCTTCGATCGGCGTCGTGAACTCCGCGGGAATGATCCGCAGGTTCACGGTCTCGAGCTGGTTTCCCGAGTCGACGAAGACCTGCCCGAAGACCTCGTTGTCGATCGTCCGGAAAGGGCCTCTCGACGGACGGGTCCGGTAGCGAAACGAGTTGAACGTGTGTCGGATGTCGTTCCGGTTCACGAAGCCGATCCGAGGCGCGTAGTCTTCCTGGAGCTCCTCGAAGCCGACGAGCCAGTTGAAGCGGTCGTTCGGGTATTCGAGCTTGACGCCGTAGCCGTTGTTGCGCCCGGCGCTCAGGTGGTTGTCGTCGATGCTCTTCGCCCACCAGAGACTCGCGCGAAAGACCTGACCGGTATCGCGGAAGTTGGTGTTGCGGTAGAGAAAGTCGGTGCCCACGGTCGTCGAGTTCCGTCCGCCGCCGGTTCCGCTGGTCTCGTCGTAGGCGCGGCCGCGGGTCGGGTTGCTCGCTGCACTTCCGTCCGGATTGCCGCGGGTGAGGATCATCCCGAGCGTCGATTCGCCGAACACGTTGACTGCGGCGCGGCCGACGAAGAGATTGCGGGCGTCGATGTCGTTCGCCTCGTCGATGTAGGTGTCGAGGACGCCGAATTTCACGGGTCCGAGGCGGCCGGTCAGCTTTCCTCCGCCCAGGATCCGGGCCGGACCTCCGCCCGCGACGCTGTTACCGGGGTTGAACCCGATTCGGCGTGAGAAGAAGGGGCGGCCGTTCTGGCTGATGTCTCCGAAATCGAAGATCAGACCGTCCTCGAGGAAGAAATCCCGCTTCTCCGGGAAGAACAGGGCGAAGCGGTCGTCCTGGATCTGGATGTCGTCTACTTCGACCTGACCGAAGTCGGTGTTCGCCGTGACCGAGGTCGTCACCGAGGGCAGCACCTTGTAGTAGCCGTCGAAGGTCGGGTCGAACTCGAATCGGTCCTGGACCGCGCGCTCGTCGCGCCGACGGATCGTCATGCCGGGCGTCAGCTCGAAGCCGAGCCCCTGGTCGAGGTCGTCCACGCCTTCGAGGGTTCCGGCGACCCCCATCGAGCTGACGAAGTTCTGGGGCTGCCAGTCCGACCACCGCGCCGTCTCGTCGCTGCGGCGGATCCCGCGCTCGAAGTTCAGGCCCCAGGCGTCGACCTCGGGGTCGAATCCGATCGAGGCGAAGGGAATTGCGAACTCGGCCGTCCACCCCTCGGCGTCGATCGATGTCTCGACGTACCAGATGGTGTCCCAGCTCACCTCGAACTCCTCCGCCTCGAGAAGGACGTCGTGGCGCATCGCGTTCGGGTTGGTCTGGAAGAAGTAGCCGTTGCGTTTCGTGTTGAACGTATCGAGGGAGAAGCCGACGCGGTCGTCCCAGAACGGGAATGTGTCGCGTTGCTTGCGGTTGCGAACGATCTGGTCGGGGTCCGAATCCCAGCAGCGGAAGCCTACGTAGAGGGTCTGTCCGTCGGTCACGATCCGGATCTCGGTGCGCTGGGTGGGTGTGGCGCCCGGCGTCGGCAGGACCTGGGTGAGCTCGTCGACGAGGCCGCCATCGAGCCAGCCGGGGTCGTCCATCACGCCGTCGATGACCGGAGGAAGATCCGTCCAGCCGAGCGTGACCCGGAAGTCCGACGGCGATCTGTCCCCCTCGGCGAAGGCGAGGACGGGCGCTGCGAGGACGACGAGGGAGGCGGCGAGGGAGGCGGCGATGGAGACGGCGATGGAGGCCAGCCGGCACCGTCGCAACGCGGGCAGGGCGGGACGGCCCTGAGCGATCCGACGCTGCGCCAGGGTTCTTTGGTGGGGCGCGGGCATCGAGGGACTCTCGGAAGACGGGCCCGGAAGCCGGGCGGCGCGCAAGATAGGCACTTCGCGTTCGCGTCGCATGGCACGGCGGGTTCCTGTCGCGTGGCGGGACGCGTCTCGCTGGGCCAAGTTCGTCAGACGCCCGAGCGGCGAAGGAGGTCTGGCAGATGGGCGACGAACACCTAC
Source organism: bacterium (assembly GCA_024742285.1). Taxonomy (NCBI): domain Bacteria; species bacterium. Next base: position 103,684 of record JANSYR010000018.1, read on the forward strand.
AGCGCTGGGAGCCGATCTTTCCCTGGATCGAGGAGCAGCTCGGCGGCCGGATCGTTCGGCGGGAGCGTCAGGGGCGCGAGTCGGGCGGACGTTATGCGTGGTTCGTCGATCTCGAGAAGGACGGAGCGCTCCTCCAGACCTACGTTCGTGGGACGCGCGACGATTCCTTCTCGTACGTCGACGTCTACTCGACGCGCCGGGAAGCGGAGATCCTCCGCGTGCTCCACCGCGAGGGCGTGCGCGTCCCGGAGGTGCTCGCCTTCCACGAGGATCCTCAGGCGGCGGTGCTCTCCCACGTCGTCGGCGAAGACAATTTCAATCTCTGCACCGATCCGGAAGAGCGCGAGTCCGTCGTCGAGGACTTCCTTCAGGCCCTCGTCCAGCTCCACGCGGTCGACGTGTCGCTCTTCGAGAAGGCGGGCGTATTCATCCCGAAGACGCCGGAAGAGGTCGCCCTCAACGACCTCGACGTCTGGCAGTCGACCTACGAGAAGGGGGTGAAGGAGCCGCTCCCGATCCTGACCTTCGCGTGCCAGTGGCTGCGCCGGAACGTGCCACAGAAGCAGGTCGATCCCGTCCTCTGCCAGGGCGACACCGGCCCGGGCAACCTGCTCTTCCACGAGGGCCGGGTCACGGCGCTGGTCGACTTCGAGCTCGCCCACGTGTCGGACCCGATGACCGACCTGTGCTGCGTGAGGTCCCGGGACCTCTACACGCCGATCGATCGTTTTCCGGAACGGCTCCAGCGCTACGGCGAGCTCTCGGGCCGCGAGATCGACTTCGACACGCTCGCCTTCTACAACGTGAAGACCCAGGCGCTCGTCCCGATGTCGCTCGCGCCGGTCATGGAGAACCTCCACGCCGGGACCGAGCACGCGGAGTGGATCGCGCAGCACGTCTTCTATCTGCGGACGACGGCCCAGGCCCTCGCGGAAGCGACGGGCGTCGCACTCGAAGAGCCGGAGCTCCCCGCGCCGCGCCCGACCCGCTTCTCGCACTACTACGACATGCTGATCGAGAACCTCGAGGAGGAGCAGTCGCCGGCGATCGAGGACCCCTTCCTGAAGAACCGGATGTGGTTCGCTTCGCGCCTCGCTCGGCACCTGCGGCATGGCGACCGATTGGGCATCGCGTTCGAGGAGCAGGAGCTCGACGACCTGGGCGAGCTCCTGGGCTCGCGGCCGACGGACGTCAAGGAAGGCCATCGGCAGCTGCACCGGCTCGTGCTGGATTCCGGGCCGGACCGGGACGAGGCGTTCATCCGCTACTTCTATCGGCATGCGAAGCGCGAGGAGATGCTGATGGAGGGCGCGCTCGGGATGTGTGAAGGCGCGCAGCTGGCGCCGCTGCGATAGGAGGGTGGGCGCCGTCGGCTCCCTCTGGCCAGAACCGGCGAAGCGCGTCATGGTTGCGGCCGAATGTCCTTGCAAGCGCTTTTCTTCGACCTCGACGGCACCCTGACCGACCCGAAGCCCGGCATCACGGGCTGCATCCAATATGCCCTCGAAGGGCTCGGGCAGCCGGTTCCCGGCAAGGACGAACTCGAGTGGTGTATCGGTCCGCCGCTCCACGAGAGCTTCGCGAGGCTCGTCGGCTCCGAGGAGGCCTGGCGGGGCGTCGCTCTGTACCGTGAGCGCTACGGAGAGATCGGTCTCTTCGAGAACGAGGTCTACGAAGGGATCCCCGACGTGCTCGCTGCCCTGGCTGCGCAGGGCGGCGAGCTCTTCGTCGCGTCGAGCAAGCCGAAGGTCTACGTCGATCGCATCCTCGACCACTTCGACCTGACCCGATTCTTCGTCCGCACCTACGGAAGCGAGCTCGACGGGACGAACACCGACAAGCGCGACCTGCTCGCGGTCGCCCTCGCGGACAGCGGGATCGCCCCGATCGACGCGACGATGATCGGCGATCGCGCCCACGACGCGATCGGGGCCGCCCACAACGCGTTGGACTTCGTCGGCGCTCTCTACGGCTACGGCTCCCGCGAAGAACTCGAAGACGAAGGCACCACCCGCTTCGTCCACGAACCGACCGAGCTCGTCCGCGCCCTCGTCCTTCCCTGACCAGGCCCCCCGGCGAGGCCCCGCAAGAGGCGACGGATCGACGCCCCGGACGCGCGGGCAGAAGAGGCGCAAAACGAAAACGGCCCGCTCTGCAGAGCAGAGCGGGCCGTTTGGTTGATGAAGCCTGTGCAGCAGCGGGTCGACCGCCGCACCCCGGTGCCGCCATGGTGGCTCGTCGCTACGAATCCACCCCGGCGCCACCCGGCCGCAAGTCAGTTGCCTCCCCGACGCATGAACGAAGGGGCGTCCGAGTCGTCCCCACCCGTCGTCCGCTTTCGCAGGAACGCGGGCGTATCGAGCTCGTCCTCGAAGGGCGACTCGAAGCCGGTCTGGGCCATCTCCTCGGCGGTCTGTCCGCCCGCCGCAGCGAGCTGCTGCTGTTCCGGCTCGACCCGCTCCTGGGTGCGCGCCTGCGCCGGGATCGGCTCGGGCTCGCGTAGCGGCATCACGTTCGGTGCATCGACCATCGCGCGCTCGCGCTCGATCTCCTCCACCGGGTCCGGGATCCGCTGGCGCGGCTCGGGAGTCGGACGCGCAGGCGGCGTCGGCGGCCGCCGTCGCGCTTCCTCGCTGTCGAGGCCGGTCGCGATCACGGTCACGCGCAGCTCGTCTTCGCCGAGCTGGTCGTCGATCACGGCGCCGACGATGATGTTCGCATCCTCGTGGGCCGCCTCGTGCACCAGCGACGAAGCTTCGTTGACTTCGAAGAGCGTCATCTCCGAGCCGCCGGTGATGTTGATCAGCACGCCGCGCGCGCCCTCGATCGACAGATCCTCGAGCAGCGGGCTCGAGATCGCCGCCGCGGCCGCGTCGATCGCGCGGGTGTCGCCCTGGCCGATGCCCGTACCCATGAGCGCCGTGCCCGCCTCGTTCATCACCGTTCGAACGTCGGCGAAGTCGAGGTTGATCAGGCCGTGGATCGTGATCAGGTCCGAGATCCCGCGGACCGCGTTGAGCAGCACCTGGTCGGCGATGCTGAACGCGTCCTTCATGGCGGTCCCCTTGCCTGCGAGGGCGAGGAGCCGCTGGTTCGGGATCGTGATCAGCGTGTCGACGACGCCGTGCAGCTCTTCGAGACCGTGCCCCGCGTGCTTCATCCGCACGCGTCCCTCGAAGGGGAAGGGCTTGGTCACGACGCCCACGGTCAGCGCGCCGACTTCACGCGCCACCTCGGCGACGATCGGCGCCGCACCGGTTCCGGTTCCGCCGCCCATGCCCGCGGTCACGAAGACCATGTCGGAGCCTTCGAGGAGCTCGCGCAATCGGTCGCGGGCTTCGAGCGCCGAGGCGCGTCCGCGATCCGGGTTGGCCCCGCATCCGAGTCCGCGCGTGATCTCCGCGCCGAGCTGGACCTTGGTCACCGCCTTGTTATGCGTGAGTGCCTGGGCATCCGTGTTGGCGGCGATGAACTCGACGCCTCCGAGGCCCGACTCGATCATGGTGTTGAGGGCGTTGCCGCCGCCACCACCGACACCGATCACCTTGATGACCGCTTCCTGATGAGAGGAGCCCTCGAATTCGAGCAGCTCCTGCCCGTCTTCGGGTCCCAGCTCGAGAAGGTCGACACCGTCTTTCTCGGTGTTCCCGGACTCAGAGCGATCGTTCTTCTTCTTAGCCATGCTTTCACCCCCCGACGATGCGTGGCAGCACCGCGGAATGTAACACGAAACTGTTCGTTTTGTGCTGGTTCGCGCGCCCTGATAGGCGCCTTTTTCCGTTTAATTTCGGGTGACTCGAACGGCGCGACGGGGATGCGACGCACCGTTCCGGCCTCCCGGTGGTCGGTCCCGATCAGTCGAACTCGGCGTAGAACCAGTCGCGCATGCGCTGCTTCACCCTTCCGAAGATCGACTCGTCGCGGATCCGGAAGCGGCTGCTCCGGGCCGACCGCTGCTGGTCGAGTCCGAAGAGCACGAGTCCGACGCCCGTCGAGTACATGGGACTCTTCACCACGTCCTGGAGTCCCCCGATCGACTCGGGGAGACCGCGCCGGACGGGGGCCTCGAACACCTCCTCCGCGAGCTCGGCGATCCCGGAGAGCGCCGAGGCGCCACCCGTGAGCACGAGACCGCTCGGGATCTTGTCGATCAGCTCCGCCCGGACCAGCTCCTGGCGCGCGAGGGAGAGGATCTCCTCCACGCGGGGCTCGATGATCTCGCACAGGACCTTCCGGGAGATCTCCCGGGGCCGGCGACCGCCCACCGACGGGACCGAGATGTGGTCGTCGGAGCCCAGGAAGCGCGCCGAAGCGACCCCGAACTTCTTCTTGATCCGCTCCGCCTCGTCAAACGGCGTTCGTAAACCGACCGCGATGTCGTTGGAGAAGTGGTAGCCGCCCAGACCGAGCACCGACGTGTTCTTGATCGACCCGTCCGCGAACACCGCGATGTCCGTGGTGCCACCGCCGATGTCGATCATGCAGACGCCGAGATCCTTCTCGTCCTCTGCGAGCACGGCGCACGCCGAGGCCAGGGGCTCGAGGACGATGTCCATCACGTTGAGCCCGGCCTTGTTGCAGCACTTCACGATGTTCTGGGCGCTGGTGACGGCCGCGGTCACGATGTGGATCTTGGCCTCGAGCCGGACCCCGCTCATGCCGAGCGGCTCCCGGATCCCATCCTGGTCGTCGATGATGAACTCCTGGGGGATCACGTGGATCACCTCCCGGTCCATCGGGATCGCGACGGCCTTCGCCGCGTCGATCACCCGCTTGACGTCGCCGTCCCGGACCTCCCGGTCCTTCACCGCGACGACGCCGTGCGAGTTGAACGCGCGGATGTGACCGCCCGCGACGCCGGTGTAGACGGACGTGATCTCACAATCCGCCATCAGCTCGGCTTCCTCGACCGCGTGTTTGATGGAATCGACGGTCGCGTCGATGTCGACGACGACCCCCTTGCGGAGACCGCGGCTCGGGTGGGTCCCGATGCCGACGATGTCGATGCCATTCTCCGTTTCCTCTGCGACGACCGCGCAGATCTTGGTGGTCCCGATATCGAGACCGACGATCAGCTCGTCCTTTCTGGACATGCTTCACCCCCCGCTCGTGCGTTCCGTGTCACACGAGCTCTGAACGACTCCATCCGGAGCCACTCTGTTTGGACGGCCTCACCCATCCGGGCTCGACCGCCGCTTGTTGCCTACTCCTACCCAGAAGCAGGCGCGGTACGCAGAACCGCACGGTCCGCGTACCGGAGATCGATCAGCCGGGCCGTCGCGAGCGCCTCCTCGTCGTGATCGAGGAGGACCGCAAGACGGGCCACGCGCTGGGAAAGCAATCGGCGGCCGAGGAGGGCGCGCGGTCCCTCCTGGCCTATCTGCAGGACGAAGCCCGCCGGGCTGTCGCGCAGCACGCCATCGGCGTCCGCCTCGAGGGCCGGCAGGTGGAGCGTGAGCGCGTCGAGCTCGCTCGTGAGCTCCGGATGGCGCTTCAGCGCGTCGAGGATCTGGAGTGCACCGTCCGGCAGCGCACCCGGCTCGAGGGAAGCGCCAGCGACCGTCGGGACGAGCATCCGGTCGCTGCCCGTACCGCTGAAGCGGCGACCGGTCGCATCGACCCAGGCCATCTCCTCGTCGATCCGCCAGCGGGCGATCGCGTCGCGCTCGACGACGCGCACGAGGAGCGTCCCCGTCGGCAGTCGCAGCACGCCGGCGTCCTCGATCCACGGATCGGCGACGAGCATCGCCTCGATCGACGCCGGGTCGAGGTCGTCGAGGGGCTGGCCGGCGATCGCGCCGGTGGAGGCGGCGATCAGCGCGGCGGGCAGCGCCGCGGCGCCCTGGACGGCGACGCGTTCGAGGCGCGCGTCGCCGAGGACGAGGAACTCGGTGACGGGCAGCGCGAGGTGGGATCCGAGCACGATCGCCGCGACGAAGGCGACCGGCGACAGCACGCGGAAGAGCCGACGGCGGCTCGCGAGCAGCTCGGGCCGGACCCGGTCGCGCTCGAGGCGCAGGCGCTCCTGGTCCCGCTTGTGGGCGAGATGGTCCCGGGCGCGCTTCGCCCGGGCGGCGGCGACGGCCTGGGGCGTGCGTCCACGGCGACCGGCACCGTCACGAGAGAAGAGCCGCACAAAGGGATTCATCGGGCCGCACCTCCGTCGTCCGCGTCTTCCAGATTGGCGCGGCCGATCAGCTGGACTTCGGTTTCGAGCTCGACGCCCGAGGCTTCGCGGACGGTCGCCCGGGCACGTTCGATCAGGGCGAGCACGTCCTTCGCGGTGGCGCCGCCGTGGTTCACGATGAAGTTCGCGTGGACCGTCGAGATCTCCGCGCCGCCTTCGCGCGTCCCCTTCAGCCCGGCCGCCTCGATCAGTCGTCCAGCGAAGTCGCCGGTCGGGTTGCGGAAGACCGAGCCGCAGCTCGGGATGTCGGTGGGCTGCGTCTGCGTGCGGTGGGCCAGGAGGCGATCGATCTCGGCCTTCACCGTCGCCCGATCGCTCGCTGTGACGGAGAGCTCCGCCCCGACCAGCACGCAGCCGGCGGGCAGCCCCGCGAGTGCGCGGTAACGGAAGTCGAGTTCCGCGCGGGCGACGGGCGCCGCGAGCTCGCCGCGGGAATCCATCCAGGTCACGGTCCGGACGACGTCCTTCAGCTCGCGCACGCCGATTCCGGCGTTCATGGCGAGCCAGCCGCCGAGGGTGCCGGGGATGCCCGCACCGAACTCGAGGCCCGAGAGGCCGTTCTCGATGGAGTACTTCGTGATGGTCGCGTGGGAGGCACCGGCCTCGACGGCGATCGCGTCCTCCGCGACGCGCTCGATCCGTCGCAGCTTCTTGAGCCGGAGCACGACGCCGTCGAGGCCCGCGTCGGAGACGAGGACGTTGAAGCCGGCGCCGAGGACCCGGGTCGGCACACCGTGTTCGGTACAGAGCGCGAGCAGGCGGCCGAGCTCGTCGCGGTCGGCGGGGGTCGCCATCGCGTCGGCGGGACCGCCGATGCGAAGCGACGTGTGGCGAGAGAGCGGCACGTCGAAATCGATCCGGTCGCCGAGGAGCGCTTCGAGGGCCGCGCGGGCGTTCGCGTCGATCATGCGTCGGCTCCCGCTTCGAGGGCCTCGAGCAGGCGCGGGCCCAGGGAGACGACGTCGCCGGCGCCGAGGGTCAGGACGAGGTCGCCGTCCTCGAGCTCCGCCGGGAGCGACGCGGCGATCGCGTCGAGGGGTCCGCCGTGTCGGACGTCGGGATGTCCGGTCGCGCGGACGGCGTCGGCGAGGCGCGCGGCGTCGATCCCTTCGAGGGGCGTCTCGCTCGCGGCGTAGACGTCGGCGAGGACGACGCGGTCGGCGTCCTCGAAAGCGGTCAGGAACTCGTCCCAGCAGTCGCGGGTCCGCGTGTAGCGGTGGGGCTGGAAGATCGCCGTGATGCGGCCCGCATGGAGGCTGCGCGCGCCGGCGAGGGCGGCGCGGATCTCGGCGGGATGGTGGGCGTAGTCGTCGACGACCTGCACGCCGGAGGCTTCGCCCTTGCGCTCGTAGCGACGCGACACGCCGGCGAAGCTCGCGACGGCCTCGGCGAGGATCGCCGGGTCGACGCCCTGCTCGACTCCGACCGCGATCGCGGCGAGGGCGTTCAGCACGTTGTGTCGACCGGGCATCGGCAGGTCGAAGCTGATCTCGCCGCGGTTGCGGAGCGAAGCCTTCACGCGCTGGCCGCCGGAGATCGGTTCGACGCGCTCGGCGCGGACGTCTGCGCTCGCGTCGAAGCCGAAATGGACGATCCGCGAGGTGATCCGCGGCGCGATCTCCTGCACGCCCGGGTGGTCGATTCCGAGGACGCAGGCGCCATAGAAGGGCACGCTGTTGGCGAAGTCGACGAAGGCATCGAGGAGCGCCTCGCGCGTGCCGTAGTGGTCGAGGTGTTCCGGGTCGACGTTGTTCACGACCGCGAGGACCGGCCGGGTCAACAGGAAGGAGCCGTCGCTCTCGTCGACTTCCGCCACGATCAGGTCGCCCTGGCCGAGCTTGACCGGGCTCGCGCCGCCACTCGCGCGGGGCACGCGGCCGCCGATGAGCGCCGTCGGATCGAGGCCCGCCGCTTCGAGCAGGTGCGCGGTCATCGCCGAAGTCGTCGTCTTGCCGTGGGAGCCGCCGATCGCGATCGCGTCGCGGGTGCGCATCACCTCTGCCAGCAGCGCCCCGCGGCCCACGATCGGGATGCCGGCGTCGCGGGCTGCGGCGATCTCGGGGTTGTCCTCGGAGATCGCCGACGAACGCACGACGGTCTCCGCGCCCTCGACGGCCTCCGCGTCGTGACCGAGTCGTACGTCCAGGCCGAGCTCGCGCAGGCGTTCGAAGGTCGGGCTCGCGACCAGGTCGGAGCCCGAGACCGCGTGGCCCTGCGCGTGGAAGAGCTCGGCGAGGGCGGCCATGCCGATCCCGCCGACGCCGACGAAGTGGAGGGGACTCAGACGTCGCTGCACGCGTCCTCCTTCCGCTCTTCGTTCGCGTCGTCGCGCTGGAATACCGGCAGACGTCCTTCGAGGTCCGCGCGGCAGTGTTCCAGGATGTCTTCCGGGGCGAAGGGACGCGCGAGGCGCTCCGCGGCTTCGCGCATGAGCACCAGGCGCCCCGGCGTCGTCACGAGCTCCGCGACCGCCTGGGCGAGGGCGTTCACGTCGAGGGGACGGGCTTCGAGACAGCGCGCCGCACCGGCCTCCTCGAGAGCGCGGGCATTCGCCGCCTGGTGATCGTCCGCGGCGAAGGGATAGGGCACGAGCAGCGCCGGCATCCCGGCGAGCGCGAGCTCGGCGACGGTCAGCGCTCCCGCACGGCAGATCGCGAGGTCCGCCCACGCATAGCGCCCGGGCATGTCGTGCTCGAAGGCGACGACCTCGGCGGGCAGGCCGAGCTCCGCATAACGCGCCTCGACGAGCCCCCGTTCCGCCTCGCCGGTCTGGTGGAAGATCTCGACGGATTTCTTGCGCAGGCGGGAGAGGGCTTCGGGCACGTTCTCGTTCAGCTGGCGTGCGCCCTGGCTGCCACCGAACACGAAGACCTTGAGCGGCGTCGCCGGCACGGCCTTTTCGGGCCGATCGGCGAAGGCGCGATAGAGCGCGCGGCGCAGCGGCACGCCGAGGCAGACGCTGTCGGCCTTGGCCGGGAGCGTCCCCCGCGTCGACTCGAAGCCGACGAAGACCCGCCGGGCGAAGCGGGCGGTGAGCCGGTTCACGCGGCCGGGAATCGCGTTCGGTTCGACCAGGAAGAGCGGGGTCCGGCGCAGGCGTGCGGCGAGAGCCGCCGGCATCGCTGCGTAGCCGCCGACCGAGATCACGGCGTCCGCACCGAAGCGCTTCAACACGCGGCGGGCGATCCATGCGCTGCGCAGGATCGAGAAGGCGCCCTTGAGACGGCCGATCGGGTTGCGACCCATCACCTGCTCGGAGGGCAGCTGCGTGAGCTCGAAGCCTGCGTCGGGGACGAGCTTCGACTCGAGTCCGCGCGCGGAACCGACGAAGAGGACCTCGTCGCCCTGGCGCCGCAACGCTTCGCCGAGGGCGAGGGCAGGCGTGACGTGCCCGCCCGTGCCGCCGCCGGCGATCACCCAGCGCCTGCGCGCTGCGCTGCGTTTCTGCGCGCTGCCTACCATCCGTCCTCCTCGGTCGGCGCGGGTGCCGGCCGCGCGGGATGCCGTCGAGCGACGCCGAGCAAGAGCCCGAGGGCCAGACAGCTCACGACCAGCGACGTGCGTCCGTAGGAGAGGAAGGGCAGCGTGAGCCCCTTGGTCGGGACGAGTCCCATCACCACCGAGGCGTTGAGGAACGCCGGGACCGTGAGGAGTGTGACCATGCCGAAGGCCAGATAGAGATCGAAGCGATCCTTGGCCCGGCGCGCCGCGCGCGTACCCGTCACCCAGAGCGCCGCGAAGGCACCGAGGACGAAGAGCACGCCCATCAGGCCGAGCTCCTCGGCGACGAGGGCGAGCACGAAGTCGGTGTGGACCTCGGGCAGGTACTCGAGCTTCTGTCGACCGTTGCCCAGTCCCTGGCCGAAGAAGCCGCCGTGGCCGAACGCCACGTAGGACTGGACGAGCTGCCAGCCCGCGCCCTTCGCTTCCCGGAACGGATCGAGGAAACCCGTCACGCGTCGCCAGGCGTAGGCGTTGTTCACGATGTAGAGGCCGACGAGGAGGACGCCGGCAATCCCGGGCAGCACGAAGCGAGGCCACGGCGTGCCCGCGATGAAGAGGAGACCCGCGCAGAGCACCATGAGCACGACTGCGTTCCCGAGGTCCGGTTGCATGAGGAGCAGCGCCGCGGGCACGAGGGCGAGTCCCGCCGCCTGGAGCGTCGGCTTGTAGGAGAGCTCGCGCCGTTCGTGCTGGCGCGAGAGCCAGGCCGCGACCGCGATCAGCGTCGCGCACTTGGCGAGCTCGCCGGGCTGGAAGCGGAGCCCCGGAAGCGCGATCCAGCGCTGCGCGCCGTTCACTTCGACCCCCGTCACGAGCGTGGCGACGAGCAGCGCGACCGAGAGACCCCAGAAGGGCAGCGCGCCGTGTCGCACGATCTTCGCCGGCAGGAAGTAGGCGGCGGTCGCCGCGGCGCCGCCGATCGCGAGGCCGACCAGGTGATCGAAGAAGAGCGGAGGCACCGTCGACTCCAGGGAGAGCGCCGCCGTCGCGCTGTAGCTCATCACGACGCCCAGGCCGATCAGCAGCGTGGTCGTGATCGCGATCCCCGGGTCGAGACCCGGCGCCGGCTCGTCCTGCGCGTTGAGGCGCATCACGTGGGCCTTCTCGAGGGGGGTGTGGGCGCTCACGAAGCGGTCTCCCTCGTCGCACCGGCTCGCGGCGCGAGGTCGTGGACGGCGCGCTGGAACGCGCGGCCGCGCGCCTCGAAGGAGGCGAACTGGTCGAAGCTCGCGCAGGCCGGGGCGAGCAGGACGACGTCGCCCTCGTCGGCGATCGCGGCGGCGCGGGCGACGGCCACGTCGAGCGTGCCGACGTCCTCGCAGGCGACGACGTCCGAGAGCGCCGAGCCGAACGCCTCGGCGGCTTCGCCGATCAGCAGCACGCGCCGGACGCGACCCTTCGCCGCGTCCCGCAGCGCGTCGAGATCGCCGCCCTTGTGCCGCCCGCCGGCGATCCACACGAGCCGGGCGTCGAAGGAGGCGAGGGAGCGCGCGGCGGCGCCGACGTTGGTCGCCTTCGAGTCGTCGACGAAGCGGACGCCGCGGACGGTCGCGACGTCCTCGCAGCGATGCGGCAGGGTCTCGAACCCCGCGAGCGCGGTCGCGGCGGCGTCGAGGTCGACGTCGACCGTCGCGAGGGCGAGGAGCGCCGCCAGCACGTTGTCCGCCTGACCGGTGAGCGTCTTCGTGCCTTCGAGGGAGACGGTCTGCTGCGCTCCGCCGCGTCGCACGATCGCGTTCGTCCCGTCGAGCCAGGCGCCGGCGGCGACGGGCGTCCGGCGGCGGAACTCGAGGCGTTCGACGCCGGGGGCGATCGGGATTTCCGCGCAGAGCGGGTCGTCTCCGTTCAGGATCGCGGCCTGGCCCCCCTGCTGCCGCGCGAAGAGCCGGGCCTTCGCGGCGCGGTAGCCCGCGAGATCGCCGTGGCGATCGAGGTGGTCCGGCGTGATGTTGAGCAGGACCCCGGTCTGCGGGGCGAAGTCCTCGACGCTCTCGAGCTGGAACGAGGAGACCTCGAGGATCGCGAGATCCAGGGGCTGGCCCACGAGCTCGAGGGCCGGGAGTCCGACGTTGCCGGCGGCCCGCGCGCGGAGACCGGCGCCCCGCGCCATCGCCTCGATCAGCTTCACGACGGTCGACTTCCCGTTCGTGCCGGTCACGGCGACGATCGGAACGGGCAGCGCGCGGAAGCAGAGCTCGATGTCGCCGCGAACCGGCGGGCGACAGCCTTCGTATCGCGCGGCGGGGACGCCGGGGCTCGGCACGACCAGGTCGAAGGCGTCGAGCTCGGGGAAGGGCTCGCCGACGCGGACCTGCACCGCCTCGGGGAGGTCCGAGAGCCCCTCGATCGCGTCCGGCGCGCGCTCGTCCGCGGCCACGACCCGTGCGCCCCGCTCGACCAGGTACTTCGTGGCCGAGAGTCCGGACACGCCGAGGCCGAGCACGAGGACGCTCTGTCCTTCGAACTCCGTCATCTTCGTCCCACCGCGATCGTCCCGGCGTTCCGGGTGACCGCGTGTCTGGTACGGGGTCCGGCAAGGGGAGCCCCGCGAGTGAATCAGCGCAGCTTGAGCGACGACAAAGCGACGAGGCCCAGGATGATCGACACGATCCAGAAGCGGACCACGATCTTCTGCTCGGGCCAACCGAGCTGCTCGAAATGGTGATGGACCGGCGCCATCCGGAAGACGCGCTTGCCGGTCAGCTTGAACGACGCCACCTGGATGATCACGCTGAGCGTCTCGATCACGAAGATTCCGCCGACCACGGCGAGGAGAATCTCCTGGCGGATCAGGACGGCGATCGTGCCGAGGGCGCCGCCGAGCGCGAGCGAACCGACGTCGCCCATGAAGAGCTCGGCGGGCGAGGCGTTGAACCAGAGGAAGCCGAGTCCGCCGCCGACCAGGGCGCCGCAGATGATCGCGAGCTGGCCCGAGCCGGGCACGTTCTTGATCTGCAGGTACTCCGCGATCCCGGCGTGCCCGGCCGCGTAGGACAGGAGCAGGAACGTGCCGGCGGAGATCATGACCGGGCCGATCGCGAGTCCGTCGAGGCCGTCGGTCAGGTTCACGCTGTTGCTGGCGGCGACGATGATGAAGGTCGCGAGCGGGATGTAGAAGATGCCCAGGTTCGGCGTGAAGTTCTTGAAGAAGGGGACCGCGAGCTCGGAGTCGAAGTTCGGGCTCGAGTAGATCGCGACGGCGACGCCGAAGGCGAGGAGGACCTGCCAGAAGAGCTTCATGCGCGCGGAGATCCCGTCCGAGTGCCGCTGCTTGACCTTCTGGTAGTCGTCGATGAAGCCGAGGATCCCGTAGCCGGTCGTGAGACCGAGCACGATCCAGACGAAGGGGTTCGTCAGGTCGGTCCAGAGCAGGACCGAGATGCCGAGGGAGAGCAGGATCAGGAGACCGCCCATCGTGGGCGTTCCGGCCTTCGCCTGGTGGTCGGGGCCGATCTCCCGGATCGGCTGGCCGACGCGGAGGGCAGCGAGGCGGCGGATCAGCCAGGGGCCGACGATGAACGAGATGAAGAGGGCGGTCAGGGTCGCCGCCGCGGTCCGGAACGTGATGTACCGGACGACGTTCAGCGCGCCTACGGAATCCGCCAGGGGATAGAGCCAGTGGTAGAGCATCGATGACTCGCCTTTCCTAGAGACCGCGGCCGAGCATCAGGAGCCGACCTCTTCGAGGAGTTCGATGACGCGTTCCATGCGTGCGGCGCGAGAGCCCTTCACGAGCACGCGGTCGCCCTTGCCCAGCCGATCGCGGAGGGCGCGGGCGAGGGTTTCGTGATCGGGACCGAGGACGATCCGCCCGGCGTCGAGACCGGCCTCGCGGGCCGCCTCTGCCGTGCGCGAAGCGTGGTCGCCGAGCAGGAAGAGTCCGTCGAGGCGCAGCTCGCCTGCGAGGCGACCGAGCGCTTCGTGCGCGGCGAGCGCCTCGTCGCCGAGCTCGCCCATCTGTCCGAGGACCGCGTGTCGGGAGCCCGCGGTGTCGAGCCGGGCGAGGGTCTCGAGGGCGTTCTGCATCGACTGGGGATTGGCGTTGTAGGCGTCGTCGATCACGAGGACGTCGTTCGGAAAGGGCCGCGGCTGCATGCGCCCGGCGACGCCGCGATGGGCGGCGAGCCCTTCGGCCACGGTCTCGAAGGAGACGCCCGCGGCGAAGGCGCCCCCCGCGGCGGCGAGGGCGTTGTCGACGATCGTCTCCGCGAGTCCGGAGACCTTGATCTCGCCCCGGCCGAAGGGCGTCTCGAGCTGGAAGGCGAAGGCGCCCTGGTCGAGGAAGCGCGTGGCGCTCGCGCGCAGGTCGGCTTCGGCGCCGCGCCCGAAGGTGAGGACGCTGGCCTTCGTCCGTTTGGACTGGGCGAAGGCGAGGGGCTCGTCGCGATCGACGATCGCCGTGCCGCTCGCGGGGAGCGCGACGAGGAGGTCGCCCTTCTCGAGGGCGATGTTCTCGCGGGAGCCGAGGAACTCGATGTGGGCCGTGCCGACGTTCGTGAGCACCCCGATCGTCGGACGCGCGATCTCGGCCAGGGCCGCGATCTCGTGGCGATGGTTCATGCCCATCTCGACGACGGCGTATCGGTCCTCGTCGGACCGGCGGAGGAGGGTGAGCGGGACGCCGAAGTTGTTGTTCAGGTTGCCGCGGGTCGCGAGGGTCGGTCCGGCGATCTGCAGGATCCCGGCGCAGAGCTCCTTCGTCGTCGTCTTTCCGTTGCTGCCGGTGATGCCGATCAGCGGACCGTCGAAACGCTCGCGATGGCCGCGACCGAGGGCGCCGAGGGCGACGGTCGTGTCGTCGACGTGGACGAGGAATCCGTCGGTCCGAGCGACGGTCTCCTCGACCCGGTCCATCTGGACCAGTGCCCCGGCGGCCCCGCCGATCAGGACGTCCCCCAGGAAGCGGTGGGCGTCGTGGTTCGGACCGACGATCGCCACGAAGAGATCCCCCGCCCCGATCTCGCGGCTGTCGATCTTCGTGCCCGTGAAGGTCTGGTCGCCCCGACCCCGGATGATCTGGCCGTTCGCCCACCCGCAGAGATCGTCGACGGTCGCCGCGGCGCTCATGTGTCCCCCTGGTCGCGAGCGAGCAGGGCGCGTCGCGCCTCGAGTCGATCGTCGAAGGGGAACTTCTCGCGGCCGACGATCTGGTAATCCTCGTGGCCCTTGCCGGCGAGCACGACCGTGTCGTCGGGCGCCGCGCCGCCGACGGCGAGGACGATCGCCTCGCGCCGGTCGACGAGGACGGTGTAGCGCCCGGTATCGCCGGCGAAGAGCGCGTCGGACTCGACGCGAGTGAGGTCGCGGAGGCCCGCTTCGACGTCTTCGAGGATCGCCACCGGGTCTTCCGTGCGCGGGTTGTCGCTGGTCGCGATCGCCAGGTCCGCGTGGGCCGCGGCTGCCTGGGCCATCAGCGGGCGCTTGGCGCGATCGCGGTCGCCGCCGCAGCCGAAGACGGCCACGAGTCGTCCCGCGCAGAGCGGGCGGACCGCGTGCAACAGCTTCTCGACGGCATCGGGCGTGTGCGCGTAGTCGACGAGGACGGTCGGTTCGTTCCGCCCGGATCCGACGACGCGCTCCATTCGACCCGGGACCTGCGGACAGGCGGCGACGCCCGCGGCGATCGTCGAGGGATCGAGGCCGAGTGCGCGGCCGATTCCGACGGCGACGAGCAGGTTCTCCAGGTTGAAGTCGCCCAGGAGCGGCAGCGCCAGGTCGAAGCGGCCGCCCGCGTCCTCGAGGGTCGCCCGCGTGCCTTCGAGGGTCGAGTCCGCCTCGACGAGGCGAAGGTCCGCGTCGGCGGAGGCGCCCCGGGCCACGCGAAGCAGCGTCGCGCCCGCGTCCCGCGCGATGCCGACCATCTTCTCGCCCCACTCGTCGTCGACGTTGATGACCGCGACCGCGCCGGGGGCGAGATGATCCCGGAAGAGGCGTGCCTTCGAGGCGAAGTAGGCGTCCATGCTGCCGTGGAAGTCGAGGTGGTCCTGCGAGAGGTTCGTGAATGCGGCAACCTTGAAGGCGCAGCCCTCGACGCGTCCGAGCTCGAGGCCGTGCGAAGAGACCTCCATGACCGCCGCATCGACCTGCTCGGTCCGCATCGCACGCAGCGTGCGCTGGAGGTCGAGACTCTCGGGCGTCGTATTCACCGCGACTTCCCGCTGCCCCGCATAACGGATCTCGACCGTTCCCACGAGACCCACGCGCTGGCTCGCCTGGGCCAGGATCGATTCGACCAGATAGGTCGTGCTCGTCTTACCGTTCGTGCCCGTGACCCCGACGAGATTCATCTCGCTCGCCGGGTGGCCGTAGAAGCGCGCCGCGATCGGGGCGAGGGCGCGTCGCGTGTCCGGCACGACCGCGACCGGGGCGTTGCCGCGGATCGCATCGTCCGGCGCCGCCTCGACCAGGAGCGCGGCCGCTCCGGCTGCGATCGCACGGTCGAGGTAGTCGTGTCCGTCGGAGTTCGCGCCGCGGAGCGCGACGAAGAGATCGCCCGGAGAGACTTGCCGGGAGTCGTAGCGGAGCCCCCGGATCGTCGGGTCGTCGCTCGCCTGCGCGCGGTGGAGCGCGGTCAGGGCGAGGTGTTCGGGCAGGGCGTCGAGGAGCGAGGAGAGTCGCATCATCCCTCCTCCCGGCGGGCCGAAGCCGTGCGTCGCTGCTCGAAACGCAATCGCACCGTGCGATCGCTTCCTTCGAGCACCGTGCCGGGAATCGGGTACTGGGACACCACGCGCCCCTCGATGGCTCCCAGGGTCGTGATCTCGAGGGACTCGCTGGCCGCGAGACGACGCGCTCGCGCCATCGTCGTGCCCTCGAAGTCCGGCACGAAGACGAGGTCGAAGGTGTCGTCCGACCCGGCGCGGGAAGGATGACGCCCCGCCGCCACCTCGAGGGTGGCGGCGGGGCGGGCCGGGGGGGCCGCGACAGCCGCGCGAGGCGGCTCGTTTCGGGACCGGCGCGCGGGCGCCGGGCGGGTCTTCGGGGCCGGGGGCGCAGCGGCGACGTCGGGCAGGCGCGTCGGCGTTGCGTTCGTGGCCGTGTTGGGGGCCTGGTCCGCGCTCTCCCCATCGTCCTCGCGTTCGGCGAGCAGCGTCGGCACGGGCGCCGCCGGAATCGGCGCCGGATGCGTCACGATCCCGCGCCGTGCGAGCTGGGCCGCGGCGACCCGGGCGAAGAGGGGGGCGGCGATTCCGCCGCCGCTGTGGAGCGCGCCCTTCGGCTCGTCGACGGCGACGACGATCGCGATCTCCGGGTCGTCCGCCGGGACGACGCCCATGAACCAGGCGACGTAGCGCGAGTTCGAATAGCGACCGGCCTCGACGTCGAGCTTCTGCGCCGTGCCCGTCTTGCCGGCGACGCGAACGCCGTCGAGGGCGGCGAGACGTCCGGTGCCCTCGGCAGAGACGACGGTCTGCATCATGTCGAGGGTGAGTCGGGCCGCTCGCGGGGAGACCGCGCGACCGTGGGCGCGGACCTCCGTCGTCTGCCAGCCCTGGTCCGGGCGGCGGCGCGCGAGGACGATGCGGGGCTCCATCCGCATGCCGTCGTTCGCGAGGGCGCCGAGGGCGGAGACGAGCTGGATCCCGGTGACCGAGAGGCCCTGGCCGAAGGAGATCGCGGCCTGGTCGACGGGCTGCCAGTCGTTCCAGTCGCGCAGGATGCCCGACGACTCGAAGGGGAAGCGCGATCGCGTCCGTGCTCCGAAGCCGAAGCGCTCGAGCCCCGCGTGCTGCGCCTCGCGACCCAGCGCCTGGGCGATCATCACGGCGCCCACGTTGCTCGACACCCGGAGCACGTCCGCCGGGGCGAGCGGGCCGAAGGGGCGCCGATCCCGGATCGTCTTGCCGCGGACGCGAAGCGAGCCGTCTTCGCCGGTCTCGAAGCGCTGCTCGGGCTCGATCACGCGGGCGTCGATGGCGGACGCGACCAGGAAGGCCTTCATCGTCGACCCGGCTTCGACGGCGTCCGTGAAGGTGCGCGACCGCGTCTCGCGATAGTCGAGCGTGCGGAAGCCGTTCGGGTCGAAGCCGGGGGCTTCGGCGAGGGCAAGCAGGTCGCCGTTGCGCGGGTCCATGGTCAGCACGAGGCCGCCTTCGGCGTTCGTGCTCGCGACCACTTCCTGGAGCGCGGCTTCGGCGGCGCCCTGCATCGCGGCATCGAGGGTGAGCGCGACGTCGCCGCCGGCGACCTCGCGGAGATCCGTCGAGCGAAGCGCGAGCGCGCGCCCCCTGGCGTCGCGCTCGATCCGCACGCTTCGCGGCTGTCCCGTCAGCCAGTCGTTCTCGAGCTGCTCGATCCCACGCACGCCCTGGCCGTCGATGTTCGCGAAGCCGAGCAGCGGCGCGGCGAAGGTGCCGGCGGGGTAGGAGCGTCGCGGCTCGCGGTCGATCCCGACGCCGGGCAGGTCGAGCTCGCGGATCCGCTCCGCCTGCGCCTCGGTGACCCAGCGCTTGATGTAGGTGAAGCCGTCGCGGTTCGAGAGCCGTCGCGCGATCGCCGTGAGATCGAGCTCGAGGGTCTCCGCGAGCGCGTGCGCCGTGGCGGCGCGGTCCTCCATCTCGCGCGGGAGCGCATAGATCGAGGCGGCCTCCGTCGTGATCGCGAGCTCGCGGCCGTTGCGATCGAAGATCGTGCCCCGCGCGGCGGAGAGCCGCTGTTCGGTCTGGATCTGCTGGTCGTAGAGGTCGCGTGCTCGCGTGTGCGCCACGGTCAGGTGGGCGGCACGACCGGCCAGGAGCAGCACCACGGCCAGGCCCGCGAGTCGGATCCAGACGATGCGGCCGGAGGCGCGATCGAGCGCCTGCGACCTCACTCCCGAGCTCCTTCGTCCGCGCGTGCGGGACCCTCGGCGGAGAGCGCGGGAGGCGGCCCCGCGGAGACCGCCGGAAGCGCCGAGCCCGAGACGGCGGCCGCGAAGTCGCGTGCGTCCGGGAGGACGCCGGTCGGGTCGGTCGTCGTGATCGGTCCGGGCATCGGGTCCGCGAGCGCGATCACGCGCTCCGCCGGCCGGTAGCCTCGCTCTTGCGCGAGGGCCGCCAGCACGGACGGATCGCGCAGGCCGCGGAGTCGCACGATCAGGGCGCGCTGATCTTCGAGGAGCGTCTGCTCCTGCTCGAGGTTCGCCGCGAGCGCATAACGCGTGCGGATCAGGTCGATGCGCAGGGCGGCGACGCCGAGGGCCGCGACGAGGGCGACGGCGATCAGCGGCACGAGCGTACGCGAGCGCGGGGCGAGAGGGACCTTCGCGAGGTCGACGCCGATCCAGGAACGACGTTCCTCCGGCGCGACCTCGCCGCGGCGCTCCGCCGCCCGACGCATCGCGCGGGCGGCCCGCGCCTGGGCCCGGTTGCGGCGATCGAAGGTGCCCGCGCTCATGCCGCCTCCCGTCGCGTCGCGGCGCGCAGGCGCGCCGATCGCGCGCGCGGGTTGCGCGCGATCTCGTCCTCCGAAGGCAGCACCGGCTTGCGCGTCAGCACTTCGAGGGTCGGAACGCGCCCGCATCGGCAGACCGGGAACGAGGGCGGGCAGTCGCAGCCCTTGGCTTCGCTTCGGAAGGTCTGCTTGACCAGGCGATCTTCGAGGCTGTGGTAGGCGATGACCGCGAGGCGCCCGCCCGGACGGAGGACGCGAATCGCAGCTTGCACGCCCTCCTCGAGGGCCGTGAGCTCGTCGTTCACCGCGATGCGCAGCGCCTGGAAGACGAGGGTTGCCGGGTTGTGACGCCGTCCGCGTCCGATGCCGAGCTCGCCGATCAGCGAGACGAGATCCGACGCCGTCTCGAGGGGCGCTTCGTCCCTTCGTGCGACGATCGCCTTCGCGAGGCGCCGGGAGCCCGGCAGCTGGCCATACTCCGAGAAGATCTTCTCGAGCGATTCGGGGTCGAGGCTCGCGAGGAGGGCGCTGGCGGTCGGCTTGTCGCCGTCGCCGTCCATGCGCATGTCGAGCGGGCTCTCCCCCGGCGCGTCGCCGAAGCGGAAGCCGCGTCCGGGCTCGTCGAGCTGGTGGGAGGAGACGCCGAGGTCGAGAACGATGCCGTCGATCTCGAGGGGCGCGAGATCCGCCGCGACGTCGTCGAGGCGGCGGAAGGAGGACTGGATCAGGCGAACACGTTCGCCGTATCCGGCCGCCTCGAGGCGCGCGCCCGCTTCGCGCAGGGCTTCGGCGTCGAGATCGAGGCCGATCAGCACGCCATCGGGCCCGGTTCGGTCCAGGATCGCGTGGGCGTGACCGCCGCCGCCGAGGGTCCCGTCGAGGATGACGGAACCGGGCTGGAGATCGAGGAATCCGAGGGTTTCGGCGAGAAGGACGGGTTCGTGGTAGGCCGTGGTCACCACTCCGGGTGCCTCTCGTCGATGTGGACCGTCAGGTCTCCTCGGATCGTCTCGCCCGCTCCCGGGACCGGGAGGAGGGGAGAGAACGAAGAGCGACTCGCGTCAGGTGAAGGCGGCGAGTGCGTCGTGAGAGAAGATGTTGGGGCGTCCCGGGACACGTATCTTCGGCACGTACCCCCCAGTAACCGCGCCGGAGACCCTATGTGCCCCGGGAACACCCCAACCTCTCTCCTGGAGAGCGCTTCCCGGAAGAAGGCTCCCCAGTCCCCCCAAAAAAGCTACGACCCCGAACTTCCCTGATTCAGGGATCGCTTGATGTCTTCCAGGCCCATGACCGTTTCGGTCTGACCCGCTTCATAACGCGAGGGGCTCCAGATCTCGATTCGCTCGAGCACCCCCGCGACGATGACGTTCTTCTCGAGTCCGGCGTGGTCGCGGAGAAAGCCGGGAACGAGGATTCGGCCCTGAGAGTCGACCGGGCAGGGCACGGACCCGGTGGCGTAGAAGCGGCGAAGTCGCTGGGCATCGGGATCGAGGCTGGACATTTCCATCAGTCGCTGCTCTTCGGCGGCCCACGTTTCCGCGGGAAAGAGCGCCAGGTGATCCTTCTCGTTGACCAGCATCGGTGGACTTTCCCCCGCACCTACCAGCTCGCCTCGGAACACTCGCGGAATGCTGAGTCGGCCCTTGGCGTCGATCGTGTGGTCATGACGTCCGCGAAACATCGTTCTACAAATGCCTCGCTGTCGGTCTCGATGATCAGGGCAGCTATGCTCTGATCAGGCTTGGTGGAATCGTCCGCTTGGTAGGTCCGGGATCGCTCTGTTCGAGTGGCTCCCGGCTCCACTTCGGCGGCGTTTCATCCCACCGCGCCCCACTCGAATGACTTTCTATCCCACTTCGCCCCACCCGCGCAAGGCGTAATCTCGCCCGCGCTCGATTTTTTTCGTGCTCCGCACAATTCCCCCCACGCCTTGTATCGATCGATCGAAGACGAGGCGAAAACGGCGCAGCGGAGCCAGGGACGTCCTCCCACCTGGGCTCGGGACGCAGGCCGAGCCGCCCACTTCGCACAAACGAGCGCGGTGCGTTCGGGCGAGGCGGTAGGCGGCAGGCGAAGGCGGTAGCGAAGGCAGAAGGAAAGGCGCGTGCGGCCTTGCGGCGCAAGGTGGATCCGATCGCGGCGCGCACGTCGACGCTCTTGCTTTGGGGGAGGACGTGGATCACGCCTCCGTGAGAGGGTGCGCGTCCCGCCTAACACCAAGCGGCTCGATGCGCGGCCGAGTGCGCGTTCCGTGATCGCCGTGTCCGCGGGAGAGCGTGCTCGAAAGGTGCCTACTCGAGCTCACTCAGCTTCTGGATGCCGAGTCGGGTGGTCTCGGGCAGCCTGCGCTCATGGGTGATCCGGGCTGCGCATCGTCGAACGGGCACGTCGCGGCCCTCTATGCGTGTCCCTCGCGGCCCGCGGCCAGGCGTAGCGCGCCCGCGACGACGCACGCGAGCATCAGCAGGATCCAGCCGAAGGGCGAACCCAACGGTACGGCGGGACTCTCCTCGCACGCCTCCGCCCCGGGCGACGAGAATGTGCCTGCCGGGCACGCCGTGCACTCGGTTGAGCCCGGAGCGGCGGCGAAGGTGTCCGCGGGACACAGCGTGCACGACGTCTGATCTCCCTGGTCGGTGAACGAGCCCGGCGCGCAGGGCGTGCATCCGCCGAGATCGATGAAGCCGCCTGCTTCGCAGATGCACGCCTGCGTGTTGCAGGCCTGCGAGTCTGCCGGCCGCAACTCCGGGTCGCAGAGCGCGTCCGAGGCGACGTTCCCGAGCTCGTCCTCGCACACCACCGAGCGAGTCTGCGTTCCGCCACCGCAAGCCGCGGAGCAGGTTCCGTAGAGGCCGGTCACCCAGTCGTAGCTGCACGCTTGCGTGTTGCACGACTGCGTGTCTACCGGTCGCGATCCCGGATCGCAGAACGCATCGGCGACGACGTTGCCGAATCCGTCGTCACATACGACGGAGCGCGTCTGCGTTCCGCCACCGCAGGCCGCGGAGCAGGTTCCGTAGGCGCCGGTCACCCAGTCGTAGCTGCACGCTTGCGTGTTGCACGACTGCGTATCTACCGGTCGCGATCCCGGATCGCAGTATGCATCGGCGACGACGTTGCCGAATCCGTCGTCACATACGACGGAGCGCGTCTGCGTTCCGCC